>CAZFRT010000200.1:0-1526 GCA_964521455.1 uncultured Azospirillum sp. | reverse complement strand
AGTTTTTTTCATCAAAAAGGCTGTATAATTTTATACAGCCTTTACCGTAATAAAAAAATAGACAAAATGACTTGAATTTTTTTTAATCTTTTGATATGTTAAAACAACTTTCGAATTTTTAATTGATATTTTTATAAAACAAATTTCATAATATATGGAACATTTCTGGAAAAAGAAATCTCTTGCCGAATTTTCGGAGCAAGAATGGGAAAGCGTATGTATGCATTGCGGTAAATGCTGTGCAGAGAAAAGTGTTAGCGGCGGAAAAATATTGTTCTTTAACAGTGTGTGTGACGGTTTAAATCTCAAAACCGGACTTTGCAACAGATACAGCAAACGTCTGTGTGCCGCCTGTTCTAAAGTAGATATGAAGCTGCTGCGCGAGGAGCCGGAACTTCTTCCCGAAAGCTGTGCCTATCGGCTTCTGCTTGACGGAAAAGACCTGCCCGAGTGGCACCCGCTGATTAGCGGAGATCCCAATTCGGTCAGAAAAGCCAAGCAAACAATCTTAGACTATCCGAATATCTATTCTCGGAAAGATGTCGATGATGCGTTAGACGAGATAAGCGAAAAATGTGATGCCGAAAACTGGGGCGTAGAACGCTTTTCCAAAGAAATCGACGTCATTATTCAAAAATTTCCGCTTGAGCCGATAATCATTCAAGATATTCCGCTTTATAAAGAGGATTTGCTTCAGAAAGACGTGCGGGTGTTCTGAACATCTGCAGAGATAAATATATTAAAAACCTTAAAATTATTGTTTATGGACAACAAAAAAGTCAACACTTTGGCTGAGTTCGTAAATGTTTTTGCGCATTCGGACGCAGAACAATTTATGGACAAGCTGGTTCTGTATGCGGCAGAACTTGAGGATGCTTCATCCGAGGAATATCCGTTCCTACAAACCGACAAAAGTTGGGTACAACGTCTGATGGACGGCTTCTTGCAGTCTGAGGACGTCGATGAAGGAGAGGCATCTCCTCTGAAACAGTTCCAATCCGGAATAAATGAGTATCTGGCCTCGTGTCGTAAAGAAAATCCCGAAATGTATTTTCTGGTTGAAAAATTCTGCGATACGCCGGCCGATGAAAATGCCCGATGAGAATACAAAACTGAATGGGTTTTGTTAAACTCACCCTTGATTAAACACCTGATTTGCAAAAATCAGGTGTTTTCTTTTTTTATTATTTATAATTGTATTTAATACTACTGTTTCATTTGTATTATTAATGTGTTCAATGCTTAAATTATCAGATAAATTTAGAACACCTGAATTGGTTAATACATTTGCTCCTTCTGTTTTTAAATAACCATTCTTAATAGTTAAATTACCTGTATTAGACATTTTATAATCATCTAAACGAACAATTTTTTCATTTAAATTTAAGATAACATTTTTATCATTATCAATATCATCAACTAAAGTATTTGATTCTAATACATCAATTGTTGTAAGCGATGGTGTTTTAACATAATCGAAAGCTTGATTTAATGTTCTAAAGTGTTTTTCTCCTATAGCTGCAACT
>CAZFRT010000199.1:0-1638 GCA_964521455.1 uncultured Azospirillum sp. | reverse complement strand
CTTTGGTTAAAATTGGTACGACAGCTGCCCAAAAAAAGCTCTTTTTTAATTTGAGAAAGATAAAAAACAAATTGAATTTGATGGATGATCGCGACTTATCCAATACAGTGTTGCATAATATTGCCCAGTCTTTGGATGTCAGTGTTCAAGATGTGACGGATATGAATATGCGTTTGCAGTCTCATGACGGTTCTTTGAACTCTGTTATTGACACGTCTTCCGAGAGTGGTTCGGAATGGATTGATTTTATTTCAGATAACAAACCTAATCAGGAAGATGTCTTGGCTTATTCTGAAACAATGATACATCGCCGTCGTATGTTTAATCAGGCCGTGGGATGTTTAAACCCTAGGGAAAAAGATATCTTATTTAAGCGGCGTCTCAGTGATAAGGCTGTTACTCTTGATGATTTGAGCAAAACTTATGCCATTTCTAAAGAAAGAGTGCGTCAGATTGAATTGAACTCGATTAAGAAAATCAGAAAAGCTGTTGAGGTTATGCAATAGTGTTAAAAAAAATCCCCGAAATTCGGGGATTTTTTTTTAACTTTCTTTTTCCGAATGTTTGTTTATGATTTCAGTTCCCCAATCTTCGGCGAGTTTTTCCAATTTTGCATCAATGGTTTTGAGTCTTTTTTGAGCGGAAATTTTAGAAATGAACGTAAAAAAGTTTGGCAGTTCACAATAAATAATCAGTCCGATAGCGGCGGAACCAAACATGACAATCAGATTAAAAATGTTGCAAATCAAGAAAAAGGCATGGTCAATCGTAAAGTTGTTGGCAACGTTTAAAATATACATAAATACGCCGGAAAGATTGAAACCGCCGACAATAATGAGTTTGTTGGTATTTTTAATGTCTGTAATCAGGACTGTCAGCGTCGGCAACATGCCGATGAAGATAACAATAACGGCGGGAAGCATGCTTATTGTTCCGATGATTAATCCGAAAAGCAGCAATATTTTTTGAGGAAGAGATAATGCTTTGTATGCGGATTGTTTTTTTAGGTTTGGTTTTCTTTTCGGTATTCTGCTCATTGTCCGGTCCACCAGATAATTATGTTAAAGATAAAAGAAGTTGTCATTGCCAATACGGCTAAAATTGAAGCAAAGCGTAGAGCTGTATTATGTGCTTCTTCATCAAGTTTATGGCTGTTGTTTAAAATTTTGTTTTTTTCATTAAGCAGATAGTTTGCGTCACTGATGGCTTTGGCATAATCAATACGATCTTTTTGCCGAGCATCTTCATCCTCAAGAATTTCGCAAATTTCAAAAAGCTTGCCGTTTTTGTTGATTTTAAGCAGTTCTCTTTCCAGCGTTTTTTGAAATTTCAAGTTATGATAGCTTTTAATTATTTTCATAGAGCTGCTTATCAGCCATTTAGCTAAATTTGGCAGTTTTGTCGGTCCGAATTTGTTCTGCATATTGGTGTAAAGACGTAAAATGGCACTTGCCTGAAGCTCTTCCCGATTAGTGTTTAAATCAGTTATGATTCCATCGATTTTTTTACCCATTTTGCATCTGAGATATGCGATAATAGTCTTATCGAAAGGCAGAGACGTTACTTGTTTGGAGGCGTAAGTATGATCTAAAGCCCTGAGAACACGTGAAGCACTGTTTACAAACTCGTCGCCGAGAA
>CAZFRT010000198.1:0-1679 GCA_964521455.1 uncultured Azospirillum sp. | reverse complement strand
TTCTTGTTAATAAATTTATAAATATCTTTCGACCATACTGAGTTCATCAGAAAAATAAACCAAAGAAAGCGGTTGTGTAATGAGCAGTATCCAAACAAAAACTATTCTCAATACAATTATTAACGATGATTGTATTAAAATAATGAATGAGATGGAAGAAAACTCAGTTGATTTAATCTTTGCGGATCCTCCTTATAATCTTCAGCTTGGCGATGCTTTGACTCGTCCGGACAACACAAATGTCAGTGGTGTTTATGAGGAATGGGACAATTTTGAGAGCTTGACCGCTTATGATAACTATACCAGAGAATGGATGACTGCCGCTCGTCGGATTTTGAAAGATGACGGGACGATTTGGGTTATCGGTTCTTATCATAATATTTTCCGTGTCGGCTATATTTTGCAGGATTTGGGCTTCTGGATTTTGAATGACATTATTTGGAATAAAACTAACCCAATGCCGAACTTTAAGGGAACGCGTTTTACAAATGCTCATGAAACTTTAATCTGGGCTGCTAAAAATCCGAAAGCTAAGTATACATTCAATTATGAGGCAATGAAAGCTCTTAACGAAGATACGCAAATGAGAAGCGATTGGCAGCTTTCTCTGTGTACGGGAAAGGAACGTTTGAAAGGTGAAGACGGTAACAAGCTTCATCCGACTCAGAAACCGGAAGCTTTGCTTTACAGAGTGATTATGTCTTCTTCTAATGTCGGAGACGTGGTTTTGGATCCTTTCTTCGGAACTGGAACAACAGGTGCCGTTGCCAAAAAGCTCGGACGTAATTTCATCGGAATTGAGAGAGATGCTGTTTATGTTAAAGGGGCTCAGGAACGTATTGATTCTGTAGAAAAAGTTTCCAATGATTTGTGTTTGGAATTCAGCTCCAAAAAACGTCAGCCTCGTATTCCGTTCGGTGCGGTTGTTGAACGTGGTTTGCTTAGTCCCGGAGATATTTTGTTTGATGCAAACAAAAAACATTGTGCTGCAGTTCGTTCAGACGGAACAATCAAAAGCGAAAAAATGGAAGGCTCTATTCACCAGGTGGGAGCGGCCGCTCAAAATGCTCCGGCATGTAACGGGTGGGTCTATTGGTATTATGAAGATGCCAAAAAAGGGCTGGTTTGTATTGATGAACTTCGCCAGCAGGTGCGAATGGAGATTTATGGTGAATAAGTTTGATAAACAAAAAACGGCCTGATTAAAAAATCAGGCTTTTTTTTGTTTAAACGGGACATAAACTCAAAAAAAATATTGTAAAAGAATGGAAAAATCAGTATAAAAAGATAATTTAAAAAATATGCTCGGATTTTAAATAATTAAATGCAGAAATGGGTGAAGAAAAATAATAAATCCGCTAAACCGGCAGGGCTGAAAAAAGATGATAAAATTCAGCGTAATTATGCCGCGATTGATTTGGGAACAAACTCCTGCCGGTTGGTTATCGCATCTCCGACACCGGCATCATTTCGTATTGTCGAAACTTTTTCCCGAATTACCAGATTGGGGGAAGGAATTATTCAAGATAATGAACTTTCCCGCCCGGCAATCAAGCGAACCGTAGCGGCTTTGAAGGTTTGTGCCGGTGTGTTGGATGAATATGCACCGATTTATCGCTCTCGCTTTGTGGCAACGGCGGCGTGTCGCAGAGCCAAAAACAGTGCGGAGTTTTTTGAGG
>CAZFRT010000197.1:0-1684 GCA_964521455.1 uncultured Azospirillum sp. | reverse complement strand
TGCGGTAGACGGCAAATTAATCGTTGTTGATGCCGGATACGGTTTTTTTAATGATGATTATCCGGGAATGGATTTGGGTTTTGCCGACGTGTCTTTTCTCAAAAATTATAAAGATGATATTGAAGCATTGTTCATCACTCATGCTCATGAGGATCATTTCGGAGCGATTGCTCAAATATGGCCGGAATTGGAATGTCCTGTCTATGCGACGGATTTTACTCTGGGGCTGATTACGGAAAGATTGAAGGAATACCGCCTGGACGGTGTTGTTCCTCTGCATTCGGTGAGTGAAAACAAAGTCGTGCATCTGCCAAATTTTGAAGTGGAATATGTTTCGATTGTTCACTCTGTTCCTGAGACGAGTGCTCTGGTCATCCGTACACGTTTCGGCAATGTGGTGCATGCGACCGACTGGCGGTTTGACGACAGCCAGCTGCCGTTGATACAAACGGATTATCAAGCCTTGGAAAAGGTAGCTAAAGACGGAGTGGAAATGTTTGTCTGTGATTCAACTAATGTTTTGGTTGATGAGAAACTTCCGAGTGAAAATGATGTCCGTCAAAGTCTGATGAAATTAATCCCGACTTTTGAAAACGGTTTAATCGCCACTTGTTTTGCCTCAAACCTAATGAGATTGGAAAGCTTGGTATTGGCTGCGGTTGAAGCTCAGCGAACACCTGTCTTGGTCGGACGGTCGTTGCTTCAAAATATGCGGATTGCCAAAGAGTGCGGTTATTTTAAAGAGTTGCCCAAGGTTTTGGATGTTCAGGAAGCCAAGGAAATCCCCTCAGATAAGGTATTATATATTTGTACCGGTTCACAGGGAAATTATCGCAGTGCTCTGACTAATATCGTGAACGGCGACAGCAAGGATATTAAACTGGGTAAAGGCGATGCCATCATCTTTTCATCTAAGATTATTCCGGGGAATGAAGATAAAATTGAGCGTATGCAAGAAAAATTGCTGGCTCAGGGGGTAGAGGTTATTACGGAAGAAGATTATCTGGTGCATACGTCGGGACATGCCACCAAGGAAGAATTAAAACGGATGTATGAATTACTCCGTCCGGAGGTTGTCTTGCCGGTTCACGGAGATAAAAAATTTATCAGAGAACACCAACGCTTTGCTCAAGCTTGCGGAATTAAGCAAGTGGCAACTGCTAAAAACGGCGATGTTATGCTGTTGGAAAACGGACGGGTAAGTTGTTTGGAAGAAGTTCCGACTGATATTCTCGGGGTTGATCGTAAGCAAATTACATCCCTTAATTCACAATTGGTAAAGAACCGCCGCCGCCTGATGTATAATTGCAGTTTGTTCATCAGTGCCGTATTTGATGAAAATTGGAAATTGGAAGACTTGCAGATTTCTTCCATTGATATTTTGGAAGAACCTGCGTTTTTAGAATTAGCGGAGGAAATCAAAATCGATGTGATGAAAGATATTCAGGAACATGTGGAAAAACTAAATCATAAAGTTCCGGCAATTACGGATTATATCCGAGGTAAAATCAGAAAACGGATTTATAATGAAACGGGAATAAAACCGGTGGTGTTTATGCACTTTTTTAAACGCCCGAAACCGGAAGAAACGATTAAGTAAAAGCACCTGAAAAGGTGCTTTTTTCATTTAATCGATTAACTCAAGTTTGATATTTTTCTTGTAAAACTTCAGTAGTTTTTTGAC
>CAZFRT010000196.1:0-1710 GCA_964521455.1 uncultured Azospirillum sp. | reverse complement strand
ACATAGCTTCGGAATTTTCAGATAAATCAAGTTTCAAGCAAGCAATATCTTTTACTTTACATTCAAAAAAGAAATCCAAAGGATGAAGGTCTATCCCTTTATATTCATAGGTATTGGGACGAGAAAATAAATATTTCTCAACAGAAACATCCAAATTTGTTTCTTCCCGAACTTCTCTGACAACGGCTTCTTCTATGGTTTCATTTATTTCGCAAAAGCCCCCAGGCAAACCGAGCGTTCCTTTCCCCGGATTTTTCGCTCGTCGTAACATCAAAAGACGCCCTTGATTATCGACAATAACCGCAACTGCACCGATTGTCGGATTCTTATACATTTCATAACCGCAGTTGTTACATTTCCGAAAGCTCGGCGTTTTAACACTCAAGTCTGTCTGCCCGCATTTAGGGCAAAATTTTAAAGCCTCAAAGCAATCCATTTTCTGTATCCCGCTTTTGTTATATTTGCAAATAATCTAAGGGATAATGTTTAAAGAATATATAATGGGAATAGTATAGTTCTTTGATTGACAAAGATAATTTTAGCGATTATTTATATTCAAATCTGATTTATAACTGATTTATCATTCAAGGATTTCCACTATGGTTTCTGATACGCGGAAAATTTTGCCTGTTGCGGATGTGCTGACACAGAGCTTTCAATATTTTAGAAAAAAGCCACAGTTGGTAGCGATTTTTTCCGTTCTGAATTACTTTATTACTCTGGCCGGAATTTATACATGGTCAACTCCGGTATTTTTTGCGGTATTGATAATCGGTTATGCCTTTTGGAGCTATTTTTTCCGTTTTTATTTTGATAAAAAACCGTATTTTCAGACAAAGTCAATGACCTCATCTTTAGCTCCGTCTGTTAAGATTCTGGTTATTGGTTTTGTCGTGCTGACGATTCTTATTGTCCTGCCGTTTGTTCCTTTATTTTTAGGAGTATTGGGAACGCACGCTGACGCTTATCTCGCTTTTTTGAAAAAATATATGCAGGATACGCCGACTTTGGATATGGCTATGGGATTGATAATGATTTTTGTGGCTCCGTTTTTGTTTTTCCGTCCCTTTTTTGCATGGATAGGTTCTCTTTTGGGACGTAACGGCAATATTAAATATGCTATGCAGGAGACTCAAGGAAACTATTGGCAGTTTGTAATGTTGGTGCTGATACTGAATATCCCGTTTGCAATGGTCGAACAATTAGTCCGTTTTGGAGCTTTCCCGCAAATCATAGGTTGGGCGTTTATGGCGCCAATGGTTGTTTACGTTAATATCGCAATTGCCGAATGTTATAAATTTTTCTTTATGGATGACTAAAAAAAGAAAAGGCGGAGGGCATTAAGCCGCATCCGCCTTTTTCAACATAACTTCCGGAGCTTCAATTCCGAGTAAATCAAGAAGCAGAACCATAATATCTCGAACAAGACCGGCGATTTTCAAACGAGAAGCCGCCAAGTCGGGAGATTCTGCATTCATAATTGATGATGTGTTGTAGAAAGTGCTGAAACTCTGAGCCAGAGTATAAACATAATCAGAGATAATGCTTGGCTCAAATTCATTATAGGCACGCATCACAACATTGTTCAGCTGCATAATTTTCAAAGCTAAGTCACGTTCTTCCTTGTTGCTGAAGATTATGTCGGAGGCTTTGATTCCGGCAGCATTTGCCTTGCGGATAATCGAGTTGATTCGGGCGACGGCATATTGA
>CAZFRT010000195.1:0-1737 GCA_964521455.1 uncultured Azospirillum sp. | reverse complement strand
GGTTCCTGAATTTTCAGATGCTGCGTTTAAGTTGAAAAAAGGTCAATATACCAAAGCACCGGTTAAGACAAAATTCGGTTATCATGTGATTATGGTTGAGGATATTCGTGATGCAAAACCTCAGCCGTTGAATAAAATTGAGCCTCAGTTGAAAAATATGTTGGCGCAAAAAACAATGGGCGATATTGTTAAAGGTTTGCAAGATAAGGCTGAAATTGTTAAATACGGTACTGACGGCAAGGTTATTGTAGAGTAGCTATAGTATTGTTTGCAGCTCCCTGAGAAAAACAGGGAGCTTTTCTTTTGCTTGACTTATGGGCTGTTTTGCTCTAAAAACGGCTTAATTTTTAATTAAAGAGAGTTTAAGTTATGACAAAGGTTAATCCACGCAAAACTTTTGCGATTATTTCGCACCCCGATGCCGGTAAAACAACTCTGACCGAAAAGTTATTGTTGTTTGGCGGTGCTATTCAGCAGGCCGGTGCTGTTAAGGCTCGCGGTGAAAATCGCAGAGCTCGTTCAGACTGGATGAAAGTGGAACAGGAACGCGGTATTTCGGTTGCGTCTTCGGTTATGACTTTTGATTATAATGATATGACTTTTAATTTGTTAGATACTCCCGGACACGAGGATTTTTCGGAAGACACGTATCGTGTGTTGACTGCGGTTGATTCAGCCGTAATGGTTTTGGATTCGGCAAAAGGTATTGAAACTCAAACCAAAAAATTATTTGAGGTTTGTCGTTTGCGTGATGTGCCGATTTTGACCTTTATCAATAAACTTGACCGCGAAGGGCAGGATCCGTTTGCTTTGTTGGATGAAATCGAAAAAACTTTGGCTCTTGATGTTACACCGGCAAGTTGGCCGGTCGGTTCCGGAAAAGATTTTAAAGGATGTTATGATATCCTAAATAATCGAATGATTTTGATGAGTAAGACCGGAGATAAATCCACCGTAAACAGCGTGATTGAAACCTGTAGCGGATTAGATGATCCGAAACTTGATGAATTGCTGCCGGCACATTTGGTTGAAAAATTACGTGAAGATGTTTTGATGATACAGGAATTGTGCCCGAAGTTTGATTTGGATGCATATTTGGCCGGAACGTTGACTCCTGTTTTCTTTGGAAGTGCGATTAATAATTTCGGTGTTAAGGAAGTTTTGGAAGGATTGCATGATTTTGCTCCGTTGCCGAGAGCTCATCCGGCTGTGGAAAGAATGGTCAGTCCCGATGAAGGAAAAGTTACGGGATTTGTTTTTAAAATACAGGCAAATATGGATCCCAAGCATCGTGATCGTATTGCGTTTATGCGAATTTGTTCGGGGCATTTTAAGCGAGGAATGACGCTTAATCAGGTGCGGACAGGTAAAGGAATTAAAGTGCCGACGCCGGTTATGTTTTTGGCTCAAGAACGTGAATTAGCCGAAGATGCTTATGCCGGAGATATTATAGGTATTCCTAACCATGGGCAACTTCGTATAGGAGATACTTTGACAGAAGGTGAAAAAATTACCTTTACCGGAATTCCGTCATTTGCTCCAGAACTTTTAAAATCGGCTCGAGCTCTGGATCCTCTGAAATCAAAGCATCTGGGGGATGCTTTAAAACAGATTGCAGAAGAGGGCGGAGCCAGTATTTTTAAACCTGTTGTCGGTGCAGAATGGATTGTCGGTGTAGTTGGCGTTTTGCAATTTGAAGTGATGGCTGATCGTATTAAAAATGAGTTTAATCTACCG
>CAZFRT010000194.1:0-1757 GCA_964521455.1 uncultured Azospirillum sp. | reverse complement strand
ATGTGAGCAGACTATTGAAGATGCTATTATTTCAGAGCAAATAAGGGACGACCCATTGCCGCCGGTATGGATAATTTTGAAAAAATGCTTGATGGGGCTTTTGCCATGGACAGACATTTTGCCGAAGCGGATTTGGAGCATAATATTCCGGTTATTTTGGCGATGTTGGGAATTTGGTATAATAATTTCTTTAATGCCAAACGCTATGCAGTTGTTCCTTATGATCAATATTTGCAGTATCTTCCGGCTTATTTGCAACAGTTGGATATGGAAAGTAACGGTAAGTTTGTTTCAGCAACCGGAGAGGTCGTTACTTATTCGACAGGACCGGTTTTGTTTGGCGGTGCGGGAACCAATGTCCAGCATTCCTTTTTCCAATTAATTCATCAGGGAACGGATATGGTACCGATAGATTTTATTATTCCGGCAATTTCGCATAATGAAATCGGGGATCATCATGAAATTCTGGTGGCGAATGTGTTGGCACAGAGTGAGGCTCTAATGAGAGGAAAAACCGTTAAGGAGGCTGCTGAAGAGTTGACTAAAGCGGGCAAGAGTAAGGATGAAGTGAAAGCTTTGAAACTTTATAAGAGTTTTTCGGGAAATCGTCCGTCCAATACATTGGTATTCAAGAAAATTGATCCATATACATTGGGTATGTTGGTGGCAATGTATGAACATAAAGTTTTTGTTCAAGGTGTTGTTTGGAATATTAATTCTTTTGACCAGATGGGGGTGGAGCTTGGCAAACAGATGGCAATGAGTATTCTTCCCGAACTTCAGGGAAATGCAAGCGGTGTTCGTCATGATTCATCAACCCGTAATTTGATTGCTACAATTAAACGTTTGAGAAAATAATGACTATCAGAATTCTGCCTTCAAATTTAGTTAATCAGATTGCTGCCGGAGAAGTCGTGGAGCGTCCGGCTTCGGTTATCAAAGAGTTGGTGGAAAATTCCATTGATGCGGGAGCTACTTCTATTGAAGTAACTCTGGTTGACGGAGGCAAGAGTCTGATACTTATTTCCGATAACGGTAAGGGTATGAGCAAAGAGGAACTTAACTTGGCGGTGGAACGTCATGCCACATCTAAGCTTCCGGATGATAATTTGTTTAATATCAATTTTTTAGGGTTTAGAGGTGAAGCTTTACCTTCAATTTCTTCAGTCGCCAGAATGACAATTACAACACGCAGAGAAGGGGATGAAAACGGCTGGAAAATTGAGGTAAACGGCGGTGAGAAGTCTGAAGTTGTTCCTGCGGCTCAGACTAAAGGTACTCGAATAGAGGTTCGTGATTTGTTTTATGCGACGCCGGCTCGTTTGAAATTCTTGAAAACATCCGCTTCGGAGACGGGGCAATGTGTCGATATTATTAATCGTATTGCTCTTGCAAATCCGACGATTTCATTTTATCTGACAGAAGACGGAAAGAAAAAAATCTCGCTGAATGCGTGTCAAGGAGAGTTGTTTGATGCTCGTTTGAAGCGTTTGGCCGATGTTATGGGACGTGAGTTCGGCGAAAATTCTTTACCGATAGATGCTCAGAGGGAAAATGTGCGAATCAGCGGTTTTGTGAGTTTGCCGACGTTAAATAAGGCAAATTCGCTTTCTCAATATCTGTTTGTTAATAATCGTCCGGTTAGGGATAAACTTTTGTTAGGGGCGATAAAAGGGGCTTATCAGGATGTTTTGGCTCATACCTTCATCGGTCAGTTTTCCTGCCTTGTTGATAATGGTGTCCGGGATTCCGATTTT
>CAZFRT010000193.1:0-1764 GCA_964521455.1 uncultured Azospirillum sp. | reverse complement strand
CCGGATATTTCCGGAAAAATGGCTAACGGCAAAAGCTTTTATACTTATGCTCCGGATGATCCGCAAATGGTAGAAACATTACGTAGGAACGGCGTAAAAGTTACTGCTGAGCCGGAGGATACCTCTGCTAATACGTTTTGGGGAGTGGTGATTTCTTGGTTTCCGATGATTTTGTTAATCGGGGTGTGGATTTTCTTTATGCGTCAGGCAAATTCGGGCAATAATAAAGCCATGAGTTTTGGAAAATCCCGAGCCAGATTGATTGAAAATACCAAAAAAGTTACTTTTGCCGATGTGGCCGGTTGTGATGAGTCCAAGCAGGAATTGGAAGAAGTTATTGATTTTTTGCGTGATCCGACCAAATTTCAGCGTTTAGGAGGTAAGATTCCGAAGGGTGTTTTATTGGTTGGTCCTCCGGGAACAGGTAAAACATTGATGGCAAAAGCTGTTGCCGGAGAAGCTAATGTGCCGTTCTTTTCAATTTCCGGTTCTGACTTTGTTGAAATGTTTGTCGGTGTCGGAGCTTCTCGTGTGAGAGATATGTTTGCTCAGGCCAAGAAAAACGCTCCATGTTTGTTGTTTATTGATGAAATTGATGCGGTCGGTCGTCATCGCGGTGCCGGTTTGGGCGGCGGAAATGACGAACGCGAACAGACCTTAAACCAGTTATTGGTTGAAATGGATGGTTTTGAAGCAAACGAGAACATTATTTTGATTGCGGCGACCAACCGTCCGGATGTTTTGGATCCGGCTTTGTTGCGTCCGGGGCGTTTCGATCGACAGGTTACGGTTACGAATCCGGATATAAAAGGTCGAGAAGAAATTTTGAAAGTTCATGTTAAAAACGTGCCTTTGGCCAAAGATGTGAATTTAACCGTGATTGCTCGCGGTACGCCGGGATTTTCGGGTGCTGATTTGGCTAATTTGGTTAATGAAGCCGCATTATTGGCAGCTCGCAAGAATAAACACAAGGTAACGTCAAAAGATTTTGATGATGCCAAGGATAAGGTGCTTATGGGAAATGAGCGGAAATCTATGGCAATGGATGAAAAAGAGAAAACTCTGACCGCTTATCATGAGGCAGGGCACGCTATTTGTAGTCTGTTTACCGAAGGTTCCGATCCTATTCACAAGGCGACGATTATTCCGAGAGGGCGGGCGTTGGGTATGGTTCAGCAGCTTCCGGAGAAGGATCGTTACTCTTTGTCTCGTCAGCAGATGCATTCCCGTCTGTTGGTTTTGATGGGCGGACGTGTGGCAGAAGAAATCAAGTTTGGTTATGATGCCGTTACGTCTGGAGCGTCCGGAGATATTCAGATGGCAACCAATTTGGCTCGTTCCATGGTTACGGAATGGGGAATGAGTGATAAGCTCGGTCCGGTTCTGTATGCTGAAAATTCAGGAGAAGTCTTCCTCGGGAAATCTGTTACCCAGAGTAAAAATGTGAGTGAAGATACAGCTCGGGCCGTTGATGCTGAAATCAAAAAATTGGTTACTGATGCTCATGCCGGAGCGACTAAACTTTTGACGGAGAAGAAAAAAGAATGGGAGACTCTGGCCGAAGCCCTCTTAGAATATGAAACTCTAACCGGAGATGAAATAAAATCTCTGCTTGCCGGAGAGAAGATAGACAAGTCTAAAGAATCGCCGGTGAGCGAGGAGAAGAGGACGCATTCTTCTATCCCCGAAATTTAGCTTGTCTAATGGTTATCTAATACAGATTGTACGAGTTGAAA
The DNA here is from genome assembly GCA_964521455.1 of uncultured Azospirillum sp. Classification (GTDB taxonomy): domain Bacteria; phylum Pseudomonadota; class Alphaproteobacteria; order RF32; family CAG-239; genus JAGAJR01. Next base: position 28 of record CAZFRT010000193.1, on the reverse strand, counting down.
GTTTCCTCACGTACTAGTTTGTACGCTG
>CAZFRT010000192.1:0-1829 GCA_964521455.1 uncultured Azospirillum sp. | reverse complement strand
CAACATACAGGTTTTCCGCCGCTTTTGCAAGCTTTAAGCGCCAAAAATAAACAAATTATTTAATTCTTACCAATTTGTTCAGAGCTTTTTTTGTTGCATTTTTAATAAAATAAGTTAAATTAGTCACCATAAATGTCTTACTAAAAAATAATTATGTATGAAACAAGAAACAAAAAACGATCTACGCGCTTACTGTGACGCAGCTTTTCTGGCGTTGATAGCAACAGGCTTTGCCTGGTGGCATAAATCTGTTCAAGGAGATTTAGCACTCTTTGGAGCTATATTTTGCATTAACGGTGTAGGTTTGGTACTTTACACGGTAGGTCTTGCAGAGCTTAAAGCGCCGCGAAGGATATTTCTGATAGATGCCATTGTCCTTTTTCTGTTGCTGCAGATATCGCACAATGCTGCGTACTGGAGTCCTGTGGTTTTAACAATTATGAACGCTTTGATTGTTAAGCTTTTCGTAAAAGATTGGAGATTTTCCGTTTTAGTGAGTGTCTGCTTGAATGTTGTTGGTTTTGCCATGGGATACATCCTCTTCTTTTTGGGAATAATGGTACATGGAGGATTTTAATGAAAAGCACTCTTTGGAGTGCTTTTTTTATTGCGTTTTTCATAGAATTAAGGTAAGCTATACTACATAAACATATTGCTTAAAAATTATTGTATGGAAACAAAATTAAAACACCCGAAAAGATTAACATTCGTTGTATTTTTCGCTCTGACGTTGATATTGGTGGAAGCATGGTGCATATTTCCTCCGAGTATTCGTGCTGAGCCTCTGGATATGAAATGTTTCAGCAGCATTTCATTTTACATAGCATTATGTATATTTCCGGTTATTTATCTTATTGTAAATGTACAAAAATTAAAGTGGCTGGGAATTATCATAAGCTTTTTTGACATTACCATTGCTTTATACTTGGTAATGTGGACGCATGGCAGCGTATATTGGTCACCCTTCGTTATAAGTTTTTTTCACGTGATTCTGATGAAAACTTTTTTAAAAGAAGGGAATACGTTTTTCGAAAGATATGAAGAATGCTGGGCTGAATGGATAGTATCTGTTTATTATTGCGCCGGAATTGGCTCTATATGTTTATGGATATTATTCCGGTTCTTTTAATCAATAAACGTCAGATGATGAAAACATCATCTGACGTTTATTTTTTTATCAAAAAACACTTGCAAAATCATAAAATTAGCTATAAAAAGACTCCCGAAAGAACCGCATGGTGCGGTTTTAACACCACACGCAGGTTATTGGGGCTGCTTTTAAGCCTCGCTCCGGTGTCTTTTTTAGACTACGAGCCTGCGGAGGATTAACCGGAAAAGGATATATACAATGGGTCTTCCCACATTTTCTCTGCGCCAAATGATTGAATCAGGCGTTCACTTCGGTCACCACGCTCGTCGTTGGAATCCGAAAATGGCTCCGTACATTTACGGCAAAAAAGACAATATTCACATTATCGACCTTCAAAAAACTTACCCGATGTTGTACACAGCTTTGGCTACAACTCGCGAAATCGTTGCTAACGGCGGTAAAGTTTTGTTCGTTGGTACAAAAAGACAAGCTCAGGATATCGTTAAAGAAAATGCTGAGCGTTGTGGTCAATACTACGTCAACCATCGTTGGTTGGGTGGTATGTTGACCAACTGGAAAACCGTTTATAAATCAATCAACCGTCTCGTTAAATTGAACGAAATGGAAGAAAAGAACGATTACACAGGTTACACCAAAAAAGAAATGCTCAACTTGAAAAAAGAACAGGAAAAATTAAATCAAAGCCTTGGCGGTATCATGAATATGGGCGGCCAACCGG
>CAZFRT010000191.1:0-1839 GCA_964521455.1 uncultured Azospirillum sp. | reverse complement strand
CTACGGCTCACACAACTTATGGTGCTTGTGGCGTTAAGGTGTGGATTTATAAAGGCGAAATTATGGCCCACGATCCAATGGCACAAGACAAAAAGTTGGCTGAACAAAAATAAGAGTGAGGTTTTAGAAAATGTTAAGTCCAAAAAGATTAAAGTTCCGCAAGCAGCATAAAGGCCGTATTCACGGTGATGCTAAAGGCGGTTACAGCTTGAGCTTTGGTTCATACGGTCTGAAAGCTTTGTCTCCGGAACGCATTACAGCTCGCCAAATTGAGGCTGCTCGTCGTGCTATTACTCGTGAGATGAAGAGAGCAGGTCAGTTGTGGATCCGAATTTTCCCAGACGTACCGGTTTCTGATAAACCAGCTGAAGTTCGTATGGGTAAAGGTAAAGGTTCTGTTGAGTTCTGGGTAGCTCGCGTTCATCCGGGCCGCATTATGTTTGAATGTGATGGTGTTGATGAAGCCGTTGCACGTTCAGCATTTGCATTGGGTGCAGCAAAGCTTCCGGTTAAAACCAAGTTCGTTAAAAGACTGAATTCAGAGCAAGGAGCAGAATAATGGTAAAAACTAAAGATCTTCGTGCGATGAGTATTGATGAACTTGAAGCTAAATTGGTCGAATGCAAAAAAGGACAATTTAACTTAAGAGTGCAACAATCCACTGGACAATTACAAAATACTGCGGTATTAAGAAGCGTCCGTCGTGAAGTAGCAAAAATCAACACGCTCATTGCTGAGCGCAAGAAGAATAGTTAGGAGAAAAGACTATGCCTAAAAGAATTCTTCAAGGTGTTGTTGTTAGTGATAAACAGGACAAGACTGTTGTTGTCAGTGTAGAACGTCAAGTTATGCACCCTGTTTATAAGAAATTCATCAAGAAAAGCAAAAAATATGCCGCTCATGATGAAAACAATCAGTTCAAAGTCGGTGATATTGTACGTATTCAAGAATCCGTACCTTATTCAAAGACTAAATGCTGGACTGTAATCGTTGATAACGCCTAGGAGTTAACTGTTTTTGCTGATAGGGGCGATTTAGGGGTTGCCAGATACGTAATTTTCTGGTATAACACTCCGGTCGCTCCTGCAAAGCAGGGACAGAAACTAAAATAAGAAAAGGAATTAAAAAATGATACAGATGCAAACCAACCTAGATGTAGCCGACAATTCTGGCGCGCGTCAGGTGCAGTGCATTAAAGTTCTTGGCGGGTCCAAGAGAATGCATGCTTCTGTTGGCGACGTTATTGTAGTGTCTGTTAAAGACGCTATTCCAAAGGGTCGTGTTAAGAAGGGTGATGTTTTGAAGGCTGTTATTGTTCGTACAGCTTCTGACATCAGACGTAAAGACGGATCAGTTATCCGTTTTGATAAAAACGCTGCAGTTCTTATTAATAAGGACGGCGAGCCTATCGGTACTCGTATCTTCGGCCCCGTTACCAGAGAATTGCGTGCAAAGAAATTTATGAAAATTATTTCATTAGCACCGGAGGTATTATAATGCCTAAATTGAAAATTAAAAAGGGTGACCAAGTTATCGTGTTGTCTGGTGACGACAAGGGTAAAACTGGTGAAGTAGTAAAATCAATGCCGAAAGAAGGTAAAGTGGTTGTTCAAGGTGTTAACCTGGTTAAAAGACACACCAAACCCAGCCAAACAACTCCGGGCGGTATTGTTACTAAAGAAGCGCCGATTAATGTTTCTAACGTAGCCGTTGTTGATCCGAAATCCGGTAAAGCAACAAAAATCGGTTATAAAGAAGTTAACGGAAACAAAGTGCGCGTTGCTCGTAAATCCGGTGAAGTAATCGATAAATAGGAGAAAAATTTATGGCAAATTTTGA
>CAZFRT010000190.1:0-1881 GCA_964521455.1 uncultured Azospirillum sp. | reverse complement strand
CAAGATTTTTAATAGATTTGCTATCGGTTGTTGAGAATGCGAAGTTAAGCTTTGCAATATCAGGATTAGCATCCCAAGTTTCAAATCCGCCTTCAAAAGTTCCGTCAATATTAAAGTTTGTGAATTTTGAAACTAAACGAGTTCCCAGAGGACTGTCAATTTTCGTAATTTGTCCGTTGTTAAGCTTATTGAACTCATTAAGGTTTCTAATGTTCTTATGGTACTCTTTTGGATTGATTTCAAATGCATAAGGGTACACGGAATCATTGAAGTCATGAAGCTCATACGGGTTATCCGTATTCATCTTAGAATAAGTTTTTATTAATTTTTCAGTATCATTTTTTTCTTCTTCTGTAACTAAACGTGTGTCAAAGTATTGAATATATGTTGGTTTTGTTTTGTCATAATTTGGGTTTTTATGATATGCGATTTCTCCGTTGCCTTCATCAAAATATACGAATGGAGAATTAACGGTTTTGTGGGAAATAAATTCACTATTTTTTACAAATACGCCGTAATTTAACGGACCGTCTTTCAATCCAGGAGTTTTAAACCAGTACTTAAACGGAGAATCTTTCCCCCATTTGCTGATACTTTGGAAATGTACACCCTGCAAGCCTTCGTTTACGTATGCTCCATCTGAGACAAAGTTTAGGCCATGGGCGAATAGTTTTCTCTGCATAGATGCGTAATTATTGATATTTCCAAGCGAGCTAGCCATTTGGAAACAGTTTTTGTTCCAGTACGCATGTGCTGAAAAATCATCGTCTGTAAAAATTGGTAAAGAAATAATTTTGTCGTATCCGTCATATTCGCCGTTATCAATAGCTTTTTCTATACCTGCAAGAGTTCCGCCGTATTTGTTGTTAAGGGTTTTAATACCTTTCATACCTCTTTGAGCAAGTTGTGTATTAAATTCAATTTGATTGTTTTCGTTATAAACATATCCTACTTTTTGGGAATCTATGATTACAAGTTTCATTGAGCCCCCGCGAGATATGTTTGATCTGTTTGGCATAACAATATTGAAAATCTTTTTAATATTATTTTCATCTCTGCCTTCATCAATAACATCTCCAGCATCGATTTTTGCCCACCTGCCTCCGCCGTTTTTATGTTCTAATACGTAATGGTATGCAAATGGCTGGTTATCTGAAATCCCGAATTCTTTTACTAAGTCAATTTTATTTGAACCTGAATTTAGTTGGTATAAGTCTTTCTTATCCTTGGTTTTTGCTCTTTCTGTAGTAAAGTAATTCCCGTATTGGTCTTTATCAAGTTTATAGACTTCAAGATAGCAATTTTCATTATTGCTATCAAATGGAAATGATACTTCAAATTCTCTAAAGCCTTTATCTGACTTTGTAAATTCATACCCTTTAAATGTTGGTATATTCTTATTTCTTGTGTTATCCCTATTTAATAAATCAAAACTTACCTTCACAAAATACTCCTTAACGTCAATTATAACAAGCATAAAGAATTTTTTTTGTTACTTTAATTCTCTTTATTAAGAAAATTTTACAAACTTTTTAAATTCTTGGGAAATGAGATTTTTTTTGACTATAATTATACGTGTAGAAAGTACAATAAATAAGAGTTGTATTCAATTCAAGGAGAAGGAAATGGTAACAGCCGAAATGAAATGTGATATTAAAGATATAGCATTAGCTGAACAAGGAAAAAAACAGATTGATTGGGCGTTTAAAGATATGCCTGTTTTAAAAACAATCAGAGAAAGATTTATAAAAGAACAACCATTTAAAGGTTTAAAATTATCAGCTTGTGTTCACGTAACCAAGGAAACAGCAGCTTTATGTACAGTAATGCAGGCAGGTGGAGCTGATGCCGTTTTGGTTGCATCTAATCCTCTATCAACTC
>CAZFRT010000189.1:0-1898 GCA_964521455.1 uncultured Azospirillum sp. | reverse complement strand
GCGAGGCCGGTGCCGCTTTTGCCATTGTCGCTAATCATGCGGAAGAACAATTGAAATCTTTTGACCGTAAGAAAGAGGCTTATAGTCCTGAAGATATGGAAGCCTTGAGCGAATTAAACCGAGAAGTCAATAAAGATAAGCAGGAAGATAAAGAAAATCTGAATGCGGAAATTGAACAAAATCTGGCGGCTTATGACAAGGAAAATAATTTGGAGCATCTTTCTCCGGAATCCGCTCCTGAAATTGAAGCCAATTATAATACGATTGAAGAATTTTATAAGAATTTTAAACCGTTTGCCAAAGATAAGGAAGGAAAACCGGTTTATGCTGAATTTGCCGGAATAGATTCCTTTTTAGATCATCTGGAAATTGAAAACACCGATGTTGACAGCAAAACCAACAAGGAAGACATTAGAGCTGATTTACTTGAGTTGGCAATGCTTCAGGCCGAAACGGATTTGACCATTGATCCGGCTTTTAAATCTCTTCCGCCGGAAGAGCAGCAAAAGCTTATTATGCAGACTGTGTCCGGTTATATGCAACAGTCTGTTCTGCAGATGGTTCTTACGCAGAGATCAAAAGAGTTTCAGGAAAAAAATAAAGAGCTTCTCAACAAAGAACAGCTGACTGATGAGGAACGGAAACGTTTAACTGATGCAACCAATCAGTATCAGGAAGAGCTTAAAAAAGAAGTTAGCGAAATAAAAGAACAGTTGGTAACAGATAAGGAGTCGACCGCCGGTTTCAGGTTGCAAAGTTCAGTTGCGGTGTCCGTACTTGCGGATAATAACAATAAGGCCCTGGCAAAATGTGAGAGAATTTCCAAAAAAACCGGATTTAGCAAGTTGTTGGGCAAGTTTAAGAAGTTTGACGCCAAAATGGCCGCCAAACATCCGAAACTTTGGAAATTGGCTAAAAATATGGCTCTCAGCAGTAGTGTGGGCTTCATGACCGGCGGTGCCGGTTTGGCTGCTCTTGCTGCGGTAAGAACAGGTATGGCATTCAAAAAATCATATCAAGACTACAAAGCAAACGGGGGCGAAGGACTTAAGGGATATATGTCTCATTTATGGCATAACCCGAAAGAAGCCATCACGTTAACGACTTCAGTTGCCGGTACGGTACTTTCTTCTTATTTTGCCGGTGCGGAGATTTTGGAACACGGTGCAAGTTCTCTCGGCTTGGTAGGACAATGGTATGAAGCCGGTGGTGTAAACCAATGGTGGAATAATCTTGATTTTTCACAAATGATGCACCATAAACCGGATATCCAAAATACGTCATTGGGTGAACGAGCCATGAACGGATTAAAAGCCATGGGTAGCCAAAAAGTATTGGGAAGAGCTACGATTTCTCTTACTTCCGGAGTTGCTGCCAGTGCCGTGGATTATCTTGCCGCTTTGAAGGAAAAAGACCCTGAAAAACGTAAACAGCTTATGAAAAATGCCCGCCAATCTTTGATAGGTGGTGTGGCCGGTGCCGGTATTTCCCTTGCGGTTACAGGTTTAACTGGTTCTATGCAGCACGGACATACAGCTGAGGTTGAAACTTCCGGTAATACGGGAACGAATGAAGTTGCTTCCGCTACGGGAGAACACGGAACAAGCGTAAATTCTGGAAACGGCAATGCAGGATACGAGGCTCCGAGCGAAACACAGCATAATACAATGTTGATGAGAAACGCCGACAGACACCCTGACTTGGATATGGACAAGGTTTATGCTAATTTGAAAGCTCAAGGGATTGAGAATCCGGAAGTTGCTTTCTATAAATTGGAGCAGGCTCGTCTCTTGGCTCCGAATGATCCGATTATGAATGATGGGGACACCAACGTTCGAGCAACGCAGTCGATAGCAGACGGGGGCGAAGCGTCCAGTCGGCCAATGTACGCAGCTCCA
>CAZFRT010000188.1:0-1907 GCA_964521455.1 uncultured Azospirillum sp. | reverse complement strand
TGCCGCTTGAGCTATGAGCCCTACTATTATCCCTACCATTACCATATTGCACATTGTCGAAGAATAAACTTTCACGATTGGCATTTTTGGCATGGCAGGCATCATCAAAGCTATCACGGGACCTGTTATCATCCCAGAAAACCTCAGGTACATCGCTCTCATGGCTATAACCATGACCGAAACCAAGGTTATCATCGGTCAGCTCCCGTTCGAAACGGCTATGAGAGTAGGCCTCAGCATCGATATTCCGAACCGCAAAGGCGTCAGGAGAGAAGTGTTTCTCCGGAAAATCGGCGGCATACAGAGCCTTCTTCCGTAAGAAACAATAACTCGTCAAACCGCCGGAATCATTATGCTCCAGCCGACCGACATCGTCCTTCTCGCTCCTCGGGGACAGAATCAAGATCTCCCGGGCGAGACAGAGAACAGTCCCGCGGCAGACGTTAAATTCTTTTTCTAACTGTAAATGAGGTTCCTGAAAATTCAGGAACCTTTTTTATAAAGATTATCTGTGTTGTAAATGTCACAAATTCGTAACTTAATTATTTTTGACATTTTGTCTAAAATTTGCTATTTTAGAAGTATATTCTTTATAAAATTGACTATTATTAAACCCTCAAAAACTTTTTACATATGAAAAAAAGTCTTTTACTGATTGTTACGTTGATGCTCAGCATGGTAACACTCACAAGCTGTGAAGATCTGTTAAATGAGCTCTGGACTATAAGTTGTGCAAAAGAAATTTCAGGACCTTGGCACCAGGAAGGTTATGAAATTTCATCTATCGGCGGCGGTGAATATAAAATTATGGAAGCAGGCAGACCTCGTCCTCGTTATGAATATCTGTCCCCCTTCTATTTTTATACTGCAAGTATTCCCGAAGATGCCTGGCCAACGAGCTACAAGCCATTTTATTACACTTTTTATGGTGAGCTCTCTTGGTATGTCTATAACCGTTATGGAAGAGATTTTCTCATCTTGAAAAACGGAAAGTATGTATATCTGTAGATAAAACTTCACACCTCTCTTCAAAAAAAAATCTCCCGACTGGTCATCGGGAGATTTTCTTTTTTTTATCAGCTATAATTAAGCGTTCTTTTTCAAAGCTTCACCTAATACATCACCGAAAGAAGAACCAGAAGAAGCAGAGGTATATTCTTCAAGAGCTTTTTTCTCTTCTTCTACTTCCAAAGCCTTAATAGACAAGCCGAGCTTGTTGTTCTTCTTATCAACAGAAGTAACTTTAGCTTCGACAACGTCACCGGCATTGAAGTTATCCGGGTTCTGACCAGCTTTGTCACGAGACAAATCTGCTTTTTTGATGGTAGCGTTAACGCCGTTAACTTCAACGTTTACACCTTTGTCATCAGCACTTACAACGGTAGCTTTAACAACATCACCTTTTTTCAAGCCGTCTAAAGCAGTGGCAAGAGTGTTTTCGGTTAATTGTTTGATACCGAGGCTAATGCGCTCTTTTTCAACATCAACATCGATGATTTTAGCCTGAATATCCTGGCCTTTGGTGTAGTCTTTAACAGCTTCTTCACCGGCTTTATCCCAAGAGATATCGCTCAAGTGAATCATACCGTCGATTTCATCAGACAGACCAACAAACAAACCGAATTCGGTAATGTTTTTGATTTTGCCTTCAATAACTGAGCCGACCGGATGTTCATCAACATAAGCAGCCCAAGGATTAGGTGTGCACTGTTTGATACCCAGAGAGATACGACGTTTGTCAGCATCAACTTCCAAAACCTTAACTTCAACTTCCTGAGAAGTAGAAACGATTTTGCCCGGGTGTACGTTTTTGCGAGTCCAGCTCATTTCAGAAACGTGTACCAAACCTTCGATACCGTCTTCGAGTTCAACGAATGCACCGTAATCAGTAATGTTGGTAACTTTAC
>CAZFRT010000187.1:0-1948 GCA_964521455.1 uncultured Azospirillum sp. | reverse complement strand
TGACTGCTACAATCAGGCTTCCTGCAATTTTCACCTTGCAGACAGAGTGGTTACCGTCTCTAAAAACTATTTGGAAGAAGTTTCCAAAGAATTGGGTTTTGGTTTTGATTTTCGCGATATTTTGAAAATCCGTAAAGATCACAGAAACTTTTTCGGAATTGTTAACGGATATGAAAAATCGCTGATTTCTCCGAATAAGGATAAAATTTCGGTAATTGACAAGTATTTTGAAGATTTTGATTTTAAGTTTTTTGATGAAAATCATTTGGATGTCAAACTGCATAACAAAAAAGAGTTTATTAAACTAATCTCCAAGTTGGCTTCGGATGAGGCATATCGCAAAAAAGTCATTCCGTTGATTGACACCTATAAGTTTGAAGAAATTTCCAAGTCGGTAAAAGATGCTGCAACAACACCGATTATTTGTGCAACCAGTCGGTTAGTTGAACAAAAGGGGTACGATATTGCCGCACAGGCAATGTTGCAACTGATTGAAAAACATTCTCAGTTTGAACTGGAGTATCCTATTTTTGTTTTGGGTGGGGCCGGTGATGCAAATTACTTTGAAATGCTGACAAAACTGAAAGACAAAGTTGCGGAAATCAATAAAAAAGCGGCACAGCGGATTTTTGTTTTTCGTGGATATAAAGATGAATTTGCTTATGCGATACAGCTGGCGTCAGATTTTTATATGATGCCGTGTCGTTTTGAGCCTTGTGGTTTGACGCAAATGGAGGCTATGGCAAAGGGTGCTTTGCCGATTGCCATGTCTACGGGAGGCTTGGTTGATACGATTGATGATGGAGTGGATGGGTTCAGAACGGAGGTTTTCTTTACAGAAAAACGTCGTGTTTATGGTAGCAATTTAACGGCTCAACGTTTGAAAAATAATGTAAATGCTTATGCTGAAACACTACAAAAGGCTTTGAAGGTTTTTTATCGTTATCCGGAAAAAATTACCGAGATGAAAATCAATGCCATGAAAAAAGATTTTAGTTGGAATGTTGAAGGCGGTTCATTATCGAAGTATTATAATTTGCTTCGTTTCGGACACCTCTAAAATTTATCCTGAGAGCGTCTAACGCCATTTAATGCGGTCTCGAAAAATTCATGTACGTTGTTGTACACTAAAATTTTTCTCGCCTTTTAAATAACGTTATTCGTTTCTCATGCTAAATTTTAATATGTAGTAAAAGAGGACTAAAAAATGAGACATACAGGGCGGAAGAACGATGAAGTTCGTCAGATTGAAATTATTCCCAATTATAATCCTTATGCAGAAGGGTCTTGTTTGATTAAGAGCGGCAATACTCATGTGATTTGCACAGTCAGCCAAGAGGAAAAACTTCCGCAATGGCTTAAAGGGCAGAAAAAAGGTTGGATTACGGCAGAATATGCCATGATTCCGAGAGCAACGCAAATTCGTGTTCCCCGGGAATTAAAAAAGCCTTCCGGTCGGACGCAGGAAATACAGCGTTTAATCGGGCGTTCTCTGCGGTCTGTTGTGAATTTGGAAAAAATGCACGATATTTCTTTGGTGGTTGATTGTGATGTTATTCAGGCTGACGGAGGTACTCGTACCGCTTCCATTACCGGGAGCTTTGTCGCCTTGTATTTGGCAATTCAAAAGTTGATGGCAGAGAAAAAAATTAAGGAAAATCCAATTAAAGAGTTTGTGGCTGCGATTTCTTGCGGAATTTATCAGGGAGAAAGTATTCTTGATGTTGATTATGAGGAAGATTCCCATGCTCAGGCAGATACAAATTTTGTTTTGACGGAAAGCGGAAAAATTGTGGAAATTCAAGGAACGGCTGAAGAGAATCCGTTTGAAGAAGAAAGATTTTCCGAACTTTTGTCTTTAGCAAAAGGGCCAATCAGTTTGAGCTTGCCCCCATCTTTGAGGAAACCAATCTGGCCAACGACCACAACCTCCTGCTGATGTCGCTCA
>CAZFRT010000186.1:0-1984 GCA_964521455.1 uncultured Azospirillum sp. | reverse complement strand
GATAAACAATCATCGTATTTACACTCGGCATATCGATTCCGGATTCAATGATGGTGGTTGAGAGCAACATATCTGCCTTGCCGTCGGCAAAGTCGTTCATGACTTCTTCCAACTTTGATACCGGCATTTGTCCGTGAGCAACCAAAATTTTAATATCTGGCACCAGTTCTCGGAGTTCTTTCTCCACACCAAAAATATCCGACACTCGCGGACAAACAAAAAACACCTGTCCGTTACGGAATTTTTCACGATAAATTGCCTCTTTTATCATTACCTTATCAAAAGGCATAACAAATGTTCTCGCTGCCAGTCTATCTACCGGCGGCGTAGCGATAATGCTTAACTGTTTAACCCCTGTCAATGATAATTGTAATGTTCGAGGAATCGGTGTTGCCGTCAAAGTCAAAACATGGACATCTGATTTCAGAGATTTTAATTTTTCCTTATGAGCCACGCCAAAGTGTTGTTCCTCATCAATAATCAAAAGCCCTAAATTGCAAAACTTCAAATCTTTGGAAAGCAAAGCATGGGTTCCGATAACAATTTCCACAGAACCGTCGGCAATTCCCTGCTTGGTTAAAGCTGCCTCTTTCGGGCTAACCAAACGAGAGAGCATTTTAACCCGTATCGGAAAGCCTTCCATTCTCTTTTTGAAATTATAATAATGCTGACGAGCCAAAAGTGTGGTTGGCACAATCAACGCCACTTGAGCACCGGACATTGCCACCGCAAACGCCGCTCTTAATGCAACTTCCGTCTTGCCGAAACCGACATCTCCGCAAACAAGTCTGTCCATTGGTATTCCGGCGTTCAAATCTGCCAAAACATCAGTTATCGCATTTAACTGATCATCCGTTTCATTATATGGGAAACCAGCACAAAATTCATCATAACTTCCGGTTGGCGGAATAAAGTTATCGGATTTTTTAAGATGACGTTCCGCCGCAATTTTAATCAATTTTTCGGCAATATCTTTTATGCGTTCTTTGACTCGAGCCTTTTTCGCCTGCCATGCTGCTCCGCCCAACGTGTCCAATTGGATATTGTCATCTTCAATCCCGTAACGGGAGATAACATCGATATTTTCTACCGGAACAAACAGCTTGGCGTCATTGGCATACAGAATTTTCAAGCAATCATGCGGTGCTCCGCCGGCGGTAATATTTTCCAGCCCCAAAAACTTACCGATACCATGTTCGATATGAACGACCAATTCCCCGATACTCAAAGAGGAAACATCGGCAATAAAGTCCTTGGAACTCGCTTTTTTTGTCGTCTTTCGATGTTGTCTTTCGCCCAAAATATCTTGTTCGGAAATCAGACAATATTCTTTACTGCGAAACCCTCGGGAAAGATTTAGAAGCACCATAACAATTTTTTTATGAACAGCCTTCTTTTCCGCCTCATCCCAACTTTCAGCAAAAGTTACCTCATCTATTCCGTGTTCGGACATAAGAGAAAACAAACGTTCTCTTGACCCTTCCGTATAACAGCAGATAATCCGCTTCAGTTTTTTATTCTCATTCAGATAGTCTTTCAGTTCCGCATATACCTGTGATGCTCCCACATTCTTAGCATTGGAAAAATCTCGTCCGGGGATGACTTCTGCATTAATTACCTGTTCGGCATCAGGCATACTCATTGAAGTAAAGAAAACCGGAGACTTATTTTCTATGATTTTTTTGAATTCGACTTCCTTAAAAAACATCAGTTCCGGCTTTACCGGACGATAAGTATCCACTTCGTTGGCGGATTTTATCTTCAAAGCTTCTAAACGAGCTTGATAATAGTCGGCAATACTGTCTTCTTTTGACTTTAAGGCATCAAAAACATTCTTACCGATAATAATCTGAGCCATGGGCAAATAATCAAAAACAGAAAGCGCTCTCGCCGCACTCAGTTCATTATTGCTTGCGAAACGGCGGCCGGATATGGGCACATTGTCCGTATGACCCTCAATCTCTCTCGTTCCTGCCGCATACCG
>CAZFRT010000185.1:0-1990 GCA_964521455.1 uncultured Azospirillum sp. | reverse complement strand
AGTGGAAACTTCGTCAGGCTCTTCAGCTTTTGGAAAAATATTGTCCGGATATTGATTGTTTTTCCCAGTGGAAAGGAATTGTCCCCGTTCGGCTGAGAGATGAAGAAAAAAAAGACCATTCTGCAATGATAAAGAAACTTCGGGAAAACGGATTCGATTTCGGTTTTTTCCCTCAAATCACAATGATAAACCCACGGGATATTGCCTATCTTTTAAGAAAAAAGAACCTCAAAAAAGAAAAATCATATCGAAAGTCCGGATTCTTATATTGGGGACCATTACTTTTGGCAATGTTTCTATTGCTTAAATATTTTTAGGTAAACTCCTTAATTTTAAAGAATCGAGTATTTGAAGAGCTTTTTTAAAGTTTTTCCGGCGGGAAGAAGACAGCTTGCGGGAAATGGAAGGATTTGCCTCCTCGTAAAGATAGGAAATTAAGAACAATCTTGTCATGTAAGCCAAACCCAAGGTGCTATGATTATTATTTTCAATTATTTCAATCAGGGCATTTCGTGAAAGACCTTCAACTTTACAGATATCGGCAAGGACTTCCCATTCTTTGAGACAAAGCCGCATACTGGTTCTCCGGTTGTTAATTATGAGTACTCTATTTGCCAATTTAGTCATATATAGTCCACTTTTCATAGTTTTTAATTATATTGCTATTCCCAAGCAATTATTGTAATAATATATTGATGCTGTTTAAAGTACAACTAAAAAAAGAAAAAAAAGAAAAAAACATGCAAACCAAGAAGATTCGAAGAACTCGTAAATATTTTGCACCTCAGTCTGAGGATACAAACCGAAAATGCGATCATCCCGGATGCAACAAAACTGGAGAATATCGAGCTCCGAAGGACAGGAGCCTTAAAGAGTATTATTGGTTTTGTTTGGAACATGTTCAAGAATATAACGCTAAATGGAATTATTATGAGGGTGTTTCGTCCGACCAACCGGAAGAAGAAGCCAAGCCTAGGATGCATTTTAAAGGGTTTCGCTCCAAAATTAAATATAATTTCGGTTATAATCTTAAAGATGATTTTGGCTTTTTCGGAGAATATAAGTCCGATTTTTCCGCAATGGATGACGTTTACTACACCGAGCAGGAACGTCGTTATCTGGAAATTATGGAGTTAAAGGTTTCGGAAGTTTCTATTGAAACGATAAAAAAACAATATAAAAAGCTGGTAAAAAAATATCACCCCGACTTAAATCAGGGTGATAAAGAAATGGAAGAAAAATTTAAATTATTGACGGTTGCTTATAAATCCTTACTTGAAAAATTTTCCTGATTTCGATAATGAAGCAAATCATAAGTCAAAGACTTCTTTTGTGTCAAAATAGGCGTGTTCATCTTCATTTTCTTTTTATCGTTGGTTTTTTTGCGTTGTTTAGGATTTTCTTTCGAAAGCCCTCTTTTTTTCTGAATAATTTTTGCGACTTTACGATCATCGATTTTCCAGTTTTTCTCGTCAATTTCACCGACCAGAACAACTTCGCTGATTTTCAGACCTTTAACGGCATCGGCACCGCCGACGGCTCGGATTCTTTTAATGCCTCGAAGCAGTTGAATAGTTTTTGCATCGGACAAGTCTCGACCTTTAATATTCATTTTTTTAGCAATATCATCTTTGACAATATTTTTAATTGCTTTTTCACCCAGGCCGATTTCCTGCATTCCGTTGGCAATACTTTCTTTTGAAAGTTTTTTGAGACCGGCGTCTTTGGCAAATTTGTCGGCAATGGTTAAGGCTTCCATTTTTCCGGCGTTTTGCTGCATTTTAATCGTGTTGTTGATTTCCTGCTGTTTAAGAATTTTTTTCTCGTCATCATTAAGAGCTTTCAGCAAAGAATTGTTTTCGTCCAAAGCCAACGGAGAAACGATAGCAAAATCATCTTCGTTTTCATCCTCGTCTTCATCAAAAACATCCTTAATTTTTTTGCGGATTTTTTTTAACCCGAGCGGAAGATCGGTAGGCATTGGAACCGT
>CAZFRT010000184.1:0-1996 GCA_964521455.1 uncultured Azospirillum sp. | reverse complement strand
AAAGACGTATCAACGTTAAAGACCGAAAGGGTACACTTATAGAGTTGCAAATACCTAAAAATTACAGATATTCAAGCAAACCATTTTGAAAATGAAAAAAGTTCTAATATTTCTAATGGTTTTGGTGATGGCATTGCCTATTTATGCCGGAAAGAAAGAAAAGGTCATCAAAATCACAGTTCAGCCTCAAGAAGCAGCAATCTACGTTGATAATAACCTCATTGGTTATGGATACGGAGAGTTCAGTCGTCCTCAAAAAAAAGATCAGGTGGCGATTATTCGCATTGAATGTAATGAATACACCACTGCGAATTCAAGATTCTACGGAGGGGATGAGAGAAATGCTCTTTCATTCAATCTTATGCAAGACGGATTTTACAGAGGGTCTGCAGCATCGGGGTTGGTAAACAAATTCATTACCATTACCCTCGATCCCCAATATTATACTATAGACTCGGAAGGACGAGTTAATAGTGAAGCTGCATGGAGATTACTTCATCAGATTCTTCTGAATTACTTCCCTGAGATTGAAACAACAGATTTTCATGGTGGATACTTACAAACGCCATGGAAATATAAGACATTTAATATGTCAGAGAAACAATTAAGAAATCGTGTTACTGTTCGTGATGTAACTACTCCTGAGCGTGTTGCTTTTCAAATAAAGATTTCTTCGGAAGTGGCCGGAGCTATGCAGGCAAGGCATGGCGAATTCGATGAAGTTGATCGATTGCCAAAAGAGCTCGAACCAATGGTTGAAGAACTGCAGACACGCATTGGACACGCAAGCAGCATTTAATAATCATAATAATTCAACATCTACAATCATGAAAAAATTCTTCATTGGTTTGTGTATGATTGCAACTTCTATGGTTGCGTCCTACGCACAAAGTTTCGTCGATACATTCGATGCAAACTCACTCGGTTGGACCGAATGTGCTTTTGAAAGCAATAAAGGTTCGGCTGTAATTGACCAGGGTGTGATGACCATTAAATCCAAGGGCGAAAACAAGGCCGCAGGAGCTATTCTGAGTGGTCTGAGCGGCGTTGCCACAAAGGTAGGCGAAAACACGTTCTTTGAAACCCATTGCTATGCACCAATTGACGTTAAGAAACCCTTCGAGGTTATAGCTAACGTTAAGATTGATAAGCTTGCAAATGACCGTGTTTGTGGTTTTGTGTTCAACTATAAAGATGGTGGAAACTTTTACTGTTTTACCTTCAATGATGAGATGGTAAATTTCACTCGCTACGTTGACAATCGTGTTGTGGGTAACATCATGCAAGGAGTCAAATGGCCTAACAAAAAGAAACTTGATCAGGAGTGGAAGTTGGTTTGTGATGGTGACGTGGTGTCCTTCTTTGTTGACGGCATGGAAATCCTTAAGGTGAAATATATGCCTTTGGATTATTCGGGCATTGGGTTTTATACCTTTGGTAAACAGACCCTTGTGGTAGAGGATATGACCTTTACTCAGAATTAATAAACCAAAAAAACTCCGAATTTTCGGAACGTGCTGCTTAAAAACACAGCACTTCAAAAGTTGAAAAAGCTTTTGAGGTGCTGTACGTTTATCAAATATTAGCTCGGGGGAAAAAAGCGATGCTCCGTGGGGGCACGGAGCATCGGGTGGGGGTTGGGTTATTTTGCTGTTTAGAGGTCTTCTTCGATTGAGAAGTCGTCGCCGAGGTCGTCGTCGAGGTCTATTTCGTCGTCGGCGGTGATGGCTGCATCGTCGTTCTGAGGTGCTGCGGGCGCTGCGGGGCGTGCGGCGGCGCGGGGACGGCGCGATTCTTTTTCGGCCGTACGCATGGCCTCGAGGATGATGGCGGAGAGTTCTTCGGCCAGTTCGGGGTTGTCGTCAATGGTCTGCTTGGCGGCGTCGCGGCCCTGACCGATCTTGGTGCCGTTGTAGCTGAACCACGAACCGCTCTTCTTGATTATACCGAACTCTACGCCCAGGTCGATGATTTCGCCGGAAGCGCTGATGCCTTC
>CAZFRT010000183.1:0-2005 GCA_964521455.1 uncultured Azospirillum sp. | reverse complement strand
TTCAATGTTATGAATTTCCCGTTGAAGTCCGAAATGCCGTATGACTGTGTTGCTTTGCCGTTTGAATAACCATTTATCCAGAATGCAGAATAATCATCGCATAACCTCACTGCGGCTATTGACTCCGTTGGATCGTTTTGGTTCTTGGGTAAAGAAAAAACAGTTTTTACGTTCTGCAAATTCCAATCACAACAGCGAATCTCATAGCCGCGTCTCGCGTCATCGTTCCAATATGCGAAAACAATGCGGTTTTCGTCAAAGTCAATACAGTTTGTTCCGTTTATTTCCCACAGATCTTCGGGCAGTGCATCGTTCAATTTCACCGATCTCACAAGATTTAGATTTTTGTCATATACGTGTGCAAAGAAATCATCTCCAACAACGGTATAACAAGAAATATAGTTTCCGTGTACAAAAAAACGCCCGTCCTCGAAATCAAAGGAAGTCTGATTAACAATGTCCGTGCCGTTTTGCGTTGAGTAAATTTTCATTTTTCCATCATAATCAGTGTAGTACAATGTATCACCAATTGAGAACATAGGCATTAAGTCTTGAAATGAAACCTCCGATATATCGGGATTTGGCTTGCTTTCGGGTATGTCCGAAGGAACGTTTTCCGAACTGGTTGAAGATGTTTTTTCGGATGTGTTGCCCGAATTGATGTCAGAACCGTTTTCCGTCGGTAAACCGGTACCGGCTTCAAGAGCAATAGTTGAACGGCTTTTTAACGGTAATTCTCTGTTAATGAGCGGAACTCCAATACAATAAATAAAATCACCCGACTTCACATCACTGATTTTAATATCTGCTTGTGACATTTTTCCGCCTTCAAGTGAAAAATCAATGTAATTATAGCCATCATTGAACTTTATCTGTTTATGGTTTTTATAAAATGATACCCGATATGGAATCACTGTCGCCACAGTTGAATAGGCATCAAAAGAGAGCGTCAGCGAGTTGTCTTTAATTTCATAAGTGCTTACGTCAATGCCGTTTTGATTTAACTCAATATCCATAACACCATTCGTATCATTTAATCCAAAGCCGTCCTTTTGTTCTTGCGACATAACATAATTCTCAAGATTGAGAATATTTATGTCGTTTGCGGAGGAAAAAGTGGAATCATCAGTAGGAAGGTTCGATGTTACGGATGAAAGCATTTTATGATAATTGCCGAAGCTGGTATTTTCTTTCGGATAATAATCGGGATATGCCAAGCCAGCAGCCGCAATCGTATGCTGCGACAGGTTGGGGTCTATAACCGTATCTACCGTTAATTCATATGATTTTTTTGTGTCAACAACGGTGTCGAACCGCATCATATCGGTACTGGTGATAGAAGCATCGTCGGTATAGTATTGCGGCATTCCATCAACGAAAACCCTTAAACCTACATTTACGGAAGCTCGGTGATCACCCGTGAGAGCGGGCATTATTGTCAATTTATTGTTTTCGACTTTAAAATAATCTTCACCAAAATTTAACGAGTAGGCAAATGATATGGGCTCTTTGCCATCATTTGTATTGGTGCCACTGCTTATCGGGGTATTTATTGGGTCAACTGCAACAGATGTATTTATCCCGTTTGAGTCGGGAATTGTATCATTAGTGCAGCCGCAAAGTGTAACACTAAAAACCAACGCTAACAATAATAGTTTTGCTTTTTTCATTGTCATAATAAACCTCCGGATAATCATTAATGTATCAAAGACATAACGTTATAGGCTGTGCCAAAAGAAACAGTTGCAGATCTTCTTGAGAGTTGCAGGCTTCTTCGACAGATAAGAACCAAAGCAAAAAGCGGTGCAACCAGCGTCTTTCACCGACTTTAACATAATTGTCGCCTATGCCTTTGTAATTGATCTTTTAGCTTTCATGGTATCCCCTCTTTTGCATGAAAATTTCCACTAAAATCATAACCGAAACCGAAGTTACTGTTACAATTACCAATGAACCATATTTTATATCAAACAAGATTGCCGTCAAAGCCAAAATTGACAGGCAG
>CAZFRT010000182.1:0-2007 GCA_964521455.1 uncultured Azospirillum sp. | reverse complement strand
GAACATCTGCCGCATAGTTAATTGTTCCATCAATCGGATCAATAACAAACTGATATTCTGTCTCTTCTGCTTTTTCAAAAACCTTACCGTCGAATTGAGAAACACTTTCCTCATCAATAATCATATAGTTTAAATCGCTGAAATTCTCTTCAACAAATTGCTTAAACTTTTTACTGATGCTCAAATCCACTTCCGTTACTAAAGAACTTACAGCCTCATCTCCCCATTTAAATCCGAAACGATGATTATCCGAACCCCTTTTTTCAAGAGAATAACGACCGGCTTCAAGAACAAACCGCCTCAACTTTTCAATCATTTTCACTTTACCTATCTCAGATTTTCAATAACATTATGCTTATTCAAAGGATCTTTAACCACAAAGGTAGTAACCGGAGCCGCTGAGTGTTTTTGAAACAACAACCCATGCCCCAAGCATAATCCGACATTAATATTCAGTTCAGTATTCTGTTCGTTCAGATAACGTGCCTGAGAAATCGGATCACAACAAGGTCCCGTCATCTCCTCACAAATATCACACCCGTCCAAACCGCTCTGCTTGCAATTTATGGAAAAAACTTCAAACCCGTTATCCTTCAAAATCTGCACCAGCTTATCCGCAAAAACCTGCATAGACAAACAATTAGCCACCCCGACTTTTGTAAAACCGGAATTTTTAATAAAACCGATAAGCTCCTGCAAGCGAGATTTATTTTTGGAATAATGAGATATTTTCATTATATCTTTATCAATACTATCATACAAACAAGTCATCCTCATTCTCCTTGCTGAATTTTTCTATATTTATACTTTAAAAAACAAGAACACTCAAGCTTCAATTCGCATGAGTGTTCTTTGTTTTATTAAAAATCTCCCTAGCCTATCTGAATAGATTTTAAAGAATCCGGAACATTGGGAAGATCTTGTATTTGTGCTACAAAATCTTTAGCTTCTTTCAGACGAACAGGAGATAAGTTTTTTGAAACCTCTCTGAGATAGAATGAAATTTCGTCTTCTTTCTGTTGAAAAAATTCCTCATACCGCCTGAGATAAGACAGGAACAATTCAATCAACCCCTGATAACCATCCTCATTTAATCTGTCAAAGGTCTCTATCCAAGAACGAACAATCAGAAAACTTTCCAAAAGTTGTGGGACATTTACCTCTAACGTTCCCATCGTAATGAGAGCTGTAACATTCAAGGCTGTAGAATAATCATTCCTTGCCTCGTTTAATAACATTTTTGTGTCCATAATACATATATATTTTTAAATAAATAGGTTTTTAATATACTTTTTTTTGTATTTTTGTCAATATTTTATTGGGACACAAAAAAAATCCCCGAAACTCGGGGATTTTTCAAACTATTGATCCAAGAAAGAGCGAAGTTTTCGCGACCGGCTCGGATGTTTGAGCTTACGCAAAGCTTTCGCCTCAATCTGACGAATACGTTCACGAGTAACGTTAAATTGCTGTCCGACCTCTTCCAATGTATGATCAGTGTTCATCCCGATACCGAAACGCATACGCAAAACACGCTCTTCTCTAGGTGTCAGAGAAGAAAGGATACGGGTGCAAGTTTCACGCAGATTGGAATGAATAGCGGAATCCAAAGGCTGCAAAGCACTATCATCGGCAATAAAATCACCGAGGGAAGAATCTTCTTCATCACCAACCGGAGCTTCCAAAGACACAGGTTCTTTAGCAATTTTCATCACCTTACGAACTTTTTCCAACGGCATGGACAATCGCTCAGCCAATTCTTCCGGCACCGGTTCTCTACCCATTTCAGACAACATCTGACGAGAAGTACGAACCAATTTGTTGATT
Organism: uncultured Azospirillum sp.; assembly: GCA_964521455.1. GTDB lineage: Bacteria > Pseudomonadota > Alphaproteobacteria > RF32 > CAG-239 > JAGAJR01. Next base: position 180 of record CAZFRT010000182.1, on the reverse strand, counting down.
GTCTCAATCATGTGAACCGGAATACGGATAGTACGAGCCTGATCCGCAATAGAACGCGTAATAGCTTGTCTTATCCACCATGTTGCATAAGTAGAAAACTTATAACCGCGACGATATTCAAATTTATCAACGGCTTTCATCAAACCGATGTTTCCTTCCTGAATCAAATCAAGGAATTGC
>CAZFRT010000181.1:0-2016 GCA_964521455.1 uncultured Azospirillum sp. | reverse complement strand
CCCAAAGCGTCCACCAACCATTTACGACAAGTTCTGGCATTGGTCAGAGTTTCAATTGTTGTAAAAGTTTTGGAAGCAACAATAAACATGGTTGTTTCCGGATTAACTTTATTCAAAACTTCAGCACAAGCCGTTCCGTCAATATTGGAGATAAAATAACAATTAATATCCTTTGCCCAATATTTACGCAAAGCCTCACAAGCCATAACCGGTCCCAAATCAGACCCGCCGATACCGATATTTACGATATTAGTCAATTTTTTACCGGTATATCCTTTAAATTCTCCCAAACGCACCGCCTCGGAAAATTTACGCATTTTAGCCAAAACATCATTAATCTTCGGCATAACGTCTTTACCGTCAACATAAATCGGTGCATTGTTACGATTACGCAAAGCAATATGCAAAACAGAACGTTTTTCGGTAAAATTAATTTTATCACCGCGGAACATTTGCTGAATTTTTTCTTCTACCTGACACTCTCTGGCTAAATTAAACAGAAACTTCATTGTTCTGTCCGTTACCCTGTTTTTAGAATAATCCAACAGCATTTGATCCAAATTAACGCTGAATCTGTCTGCTCGTTCCTTATCTGTAGCAAACAAATCCTTCATTTCGACATCTTTAACGTGCTTATAATGTCCTTCCAGCTTTTTCCATGCTCTTGTTTTATTAACCATCTTTGTCATCTATACACCAACTCCTTAGTTTTCACCTAAATTTCCAATATTTACAAAAATCAGATTTTTTTCATCAAAAAACTTTTTCACCACACAATTAACATCTTCAAGCCGAACAGCTTTAACATATTCGTTTCTTTTTTTCAGAAAATCCACCCCCAGATTATCCTTTTGCATATAAACCAATATATCGGCAATATCGGCAATTGAAGCAAAGCGAAGATTATAAGAAGAAATCAAATAATTCTTAGCTTCATTCAATTCTTTTTCCGATACACCGTCCTGCCCCATTTTTTTCCACTCCGAACGAATAATTTCCTGAACTCTGGCAAAATTTTCCGGCGTGGAAGAAAAACCGCCTTTAAGAAGCGAAGCCTTGGTCATTAAACTCAAATAAGTATAAATGCTGTAAGTCAGTCCCTCATTTTCTCTGGCAGACAAAGACAATCTGGAACTAAGTCCCGAACCTCCGAAAATATGATTGGCAATATACAACGGATAAAAATCTTTATCATTTCTAGGCAAACCTTTATTGGCAAAAACAGAAATTGCCTGTGGAAATTCTCCGGCTATATTCTTCTCTCTCCCGTCAAAATCAATTTGAGCCTCCCGAACAAAGGATATGCGACCGTTTGCCGGCAAATCTCCGAAAATCCCATCAACAATAACACCGGCCTGATCTTCCGAAACATCTCCGGCAATTCCGACAATCAGATTATTCCTTGTCAGATGATTTTTGACAAACATTCTTAATTTTTCCGGTGTGATATTCATAATATCATTGCCGATACCGACCGGATTGCGGGAATACGGATGTTCTGCATAAATTTCTTTGGTAAATTCCAACCCTAAAATACCGGCAGGATGCTCTTCTTGCCGCTTCAGCGACAAAAGCATTTGTTTTTTCACCCGAGAAATATCTTCGGAATCAAACCGCGGAGCCGTCAATGCCAGTTTTAATAAAGTATAAGCCTCGTTCTGGTTCTCCGTTGTTGTCAGCAAAGCTCCTCCGAAATCATCCATACCGGCACTGAAACTCAGTCCGATAGCACGTCTTTCCAATTCTTCCTTAAACTGCTGAGCCTTTAAATCTCCTGCTCCGTCTGAAAGCAATGCCGCTGTCATATTGGCAATACCGACTTCTCCTTCCGGATCCGAGGCCAAACCTGCATCTTTAAACATAAAGCTGATACTGATAATCGGATTGGTATTGTCCTCAAAAAGATAAGCCTTGATACCCTTCTTCGGAGAAACAATTTCCAACACATTCGTTTCAAAACTTTTTTCTTTTAAAACAAACACATCCAGAATACGCTGCGGATTAAAAACCACATAC
>CAZFRT010000180.1:1246-2072 GCA_964521455.1 uncultured Azospirillum sp. | reverse complement strand
GCTGTTTCGGAATCTCATCACGCATTTTTTTACCCATAACCTTACGGAGCTTATCAGCACCACCCATAGTGTATCCGCCCAAAGCTCGGGCAATGTTCATTACCTGCTCTTGATAAATCATAATTCCGTAGGTTTCTTTCAAGATCGGTTCCAATTGCGGATGAAGATAGGTAATCTCTTCCTCTCCGTGTTTGCGTTTAATATAGCTCGGAATATTATCCATCGGTCCCGGACGATAAAGGGAAACGATAGCGATTAAATCCTCAAAACGGTCCGGTTTTATTTGTTTGTGAACATCTTTCATCCCGGCCGATTCAAACTGGAATACCGCTGCAGTATCGCCTCTTTGCATGAGTTCATAAGTAAGCTTATCATCCAACGGCACCTTATCCATATCCAGTTCGACACCGTGTACTTTTTTTATCCAGTCGACGGCTTTTTTAATTACCGTCAATGTTTTCAAGCCCAAAAAGTCAAACTTAATCAGACCGGTTTCTTCCACATATTTCATATCATACTGGGTAACCGGCATATCTGCCCGAGGATCTTTATACAGCGGCACCAATTGGTCAAGCGGACGGTCGCCGATAACCACACCGGCAGCGTGCACACCCGAATGGCGGTACAGGCCTTCCAGTTTCATGGCTATGTCAAAAAGTTTATTAACCTGCGGGTCATTCTGACGCATTTCTTCCAGTTCGGGAACTTGTTCTAAAGATTCCTGCAAAGTCGGATTTTTTCCCTGAACACCTGGCGGAATCATTTTGGAAATTCGGTCTGCCTGAGAATAAGGCATCTGCAAAACACGAGCCACATCACGGATAAC
>CAZFRT010000180.1:0-1236 GCA_964521455.1 uncultured Azospirillum sp. | reverse complement strand
GATAACAGCCTTAGATTGCAGTTTACCGTAAGTGATAATCTGAGCCACATGGTCAAACCCGTATTTATTCTGTACATATTCTATCGTCTTACCACGATTTTCCTGACAAAAGTCAACGTCAAAATCCGGCATGTTAATACGTTCAGGGTTTAAGAAACGCTCGAACAGCAAATCCAGTTTTAACGGATCCAAATCCGTAATACGCAGAGACCACGCTACAATGGAACCCGCACCGGAACCACGCCCCGGACCGACAGGAACCCCATTGGCTTTCGACCAGCGGATAAAGTCTGACACGATAAGAAAATACCCCGGGAATCCCATCTTTTTAATAACGCTTAGTTCGTATTCCAAACGGGCGTAATATTTCTCATCCAGTTCCTTTTTCTCTTCCGCCGTCATTCCATCAAAATAAACGTGGTTTTTCATGCGTTCATTCAGACCTTTTCTGGCCTCTTCATCAATAAATTCATCCTGTGTTTTACCATTAGGACATTCAAAAATCGGCAACAAAGGTTGAACTTTGTCGGAAAGATAACTGCAACGTTTGGCAATTTCCACCGTATTATTGACAGCTTCAGGCAAATCCTTAAACAGCTCAAGCATTTCCGCTTCCGAACGCAGGCGATTGTTTGGAGAAAACTTCTTTCTGTTTTCATTGGCAACATATTCTCCGGCGGCAATGCAAACCAAAGCGTCATGTGCTTCATACATTTCCGCATCAAAGAAAAACGCCTCATTAGTCGCCACCAACGGAATATTATGTTCATAAGCCAAGTCAAGAAAGATGTCTTCGGTTTTGTTTTCGCTCTCATAGCCGATACGAGAAATTTCCATATATAGGCGGTTACCGAAAATTTCTTTCAATTGCAGAAGACTCTTTTCCGCTTCTTCTTTACGGTTTTCCAATATCAAACGACCTATTTGCCCTTCTGCTCCACCGGTCAAGGCAATTATTCCGCTGTTTAGATTTTTCAAATCGCTCATTCTTATCTGAGGCTTTTCAATGCCGTTAGAATTATCCAGATAAGATATTTTCATTAGTTTCATAATATTCTGATAGCCTTCATCGCTTTGAACCAGCAAGATAATCTTATCCGGCTCAATTGTCCGACCTTTGGACTTCAGCAAATCATCGGCATCAGGATTTCTCAGATTGAATTGGCACCCCAAAATCGGCTTAATACCTTCATCTTTGGCATATTTTGAAAAAGCTTTTGCTCCGAACATATTGGC
>CAZFRT010000179.1:0-2074 GCA_964521455.1 uncultured Azospirillum sp. | reverse complement strand
GTGAAGGCGGAGTTCGTTTTGATGATCCGGATTTAAATATTGACTGGAAGATTAAACCGGAAGAGGCTGTTTTATCAGAAAAAGACAAGCTTCTGCCATTGTTGAAGGATGTCGAATGTTTTTAGTTACGGGAGCCAACGGACAGCTTGGAAATGAATTAAAGCTTCGGCTCGGAGAACGTGCCTTGTATGTTGACAGGGTTGAATTGGATATTACGGATGCAGAAGCTGTACAGGCTTTTGTAAAAGGAAAGAAATTTGACGCTATTGTCAATTGTGCGGCTTATACGGCGGTTGACAAGGCTGAGAATGATGCTGAAATCGCAGAAAAAATTAATGTGCAAGGTCCTGAAAATCTGGCAAAAACAGGTATTCCGCTGATACATGTTTCCACGGATTATGTTTTTGACGGGACGGCTTGTGTGCCTTATACCGAGGAAGTGCCGGCAAATCCGAACTCCGTTTACGGGCGGACAAAGCTGGCGGGAGAACAAGCGGTGGCTCGATATGCCTCTTCGGCGGTAATTATTCGAACAGCATGGTTGTATTCCTGTTTCGGGAATAATTTTGTTAAGACAATGCGACGCTTGGGAGCAGAAAGAGAAAGTCTGAATGTGGTTTTTGATCAGGTGGGAACGCCGACTTATGCCGGAGATTTGGCAACGGCAATTGTTGATATTCTTAAACAAATGCCGAAACAAGGATGTGCGGTTTATCACTTCTCAAACGAGGGTGTTTGTTCGTGGTATGATTTCGCCTTGGAGATTATGAAACTTTCCGGTTTGAAATGTAAGGTTTTGCCGATTGAAAGCAAAGATTATCCGACACCGGCAAAACGCCCGTCTTATTCGGTCTTGAACAAGGGAAAAATCAAAAAGCATTTCGGAATTGTTAATCGACATTGGTCTGAGGCTTTGGCGGAATGTATCGAAAAAATGAATACGGAGAATTAAAATGAAGTCAATTTTGGTAACCGGAGGAGCCGGTTTTATCGGAGCAAATTTTGTTCCGTATTTTGCAAAAAAGTATCCTGAATATAAGGTTATTAATCTGGATAAACTGACTTATGCCGGAAATCTTGATAACCTCAAGGATTGCGAGGGGCAGGGGAATTATTGTTTTGTTCAGGGCGATATTTGTGATGCCGGTTTGGTTGAAAAATTGTTTAAAGAAAACGATATTCGCGGCGTGATTCACTTTGCCGCCGAAAGTCATGTTGATAATTCAATCACGGGACCGAGAGCGTTTGTTGAAACGAATCTGCTCGGAACATTTACGCTTTTGGATGCGGCTCGCAGATATTGGATGAACGCTCCGCATGAATATAAGGAAGGTTATGAGAATTGTCGTTTTCATCATATTTCCACCGATGAAGTTTATGGAGCTTTAGGTGAAACCGGATTTTTTAAAGAAACCACACCTTATGATCCGAGCTCTCCTTATTCAGCTTACAAAGCCGGATCTGATATGTTGGTTCGGGCTTATCACAGAACGTATGGGATGAATGTTACCGTTTCCAACTGTTCTAATAATTACGGTCCGAAACAACATCCGGAAAAGTTGATTCCGAAGATTATTTCCAATGCGTTGAGCGGAAAAAATATTCCGATTTACGGCGATGGTAAAAATGTTCGTGATTGGTTGTATGTTTTAGATCATTGCAAGGCCATTGACCTGATTTTCCATAAGGGAAAAAGCGGAGAAACTTATAATATTGGCGGGCATAACGAGAAAAACAATTTGGAAATTGTTGACGCGATTTGTTCTATTTTGGATGAGAAAGTTCCTTCTGCTGACGGAAAGTCTTATAAAGATTTGATTGTGTTTGTAAAAGATCGTCCGGGGCATGACAGACGTTATGCGATTGATGCCGAAAAATTGACGACACAGTTGGGGTGGAAAGCTGATGAGACTTTTGCCACCGGTATTGTGAAAACAGTTGAGTGGTATCTGAGTTCCGGCAGAAAATAAGTGTCTTATAACAAAGCCCGCTTTTTAGCGGGCTTTGTGGTCAGCAACCATGGGCATCAATTAGCTGTTTGGGCTATGAGCCTAACTCCCTGTTGGTATCTGCG
>CAZFRT010000178.1:0-2089 GCA_964521455.1 uncultured Azospirillum sp. | reverse complement strand
ACCAACGAGGTGTCAAGCCCCTTATTCTCCATAACTAACTTTCGCCCGTACCCGCCAGGTACCAGCTAACCGACGCCAGTGGTCTCCGACCACCTATTAAAATTCTATGGCACTAACTCGCTATCGGCAGGGAGAAGCCAACGAGCGTTTCAAGCCCCTTACTCTCCACAGCTAACTTTTGCCCGTACCCGCTGGGTACCAGCTAACTTTTGCCCCACCCGCCGGGTGTGCCGGCTCGGCACTAGACGAACTCATCAACTTCTTCAATAATTTCGTTTTTTTCATAAAAATGCTTAAGATAAGAATGTCCGGAGCGTTCATTATCATCTTCTTTGATAATGGATTGGTTATTGCCATAAACATCAATTTGGCTTGGCGTGCGGCGTTTTTCCTGAACCTGCATATTTTCATACACACCGCTGGCACTCAGGGCCTCAATGGCACTGGGAATATAAGTTGTTCCGGAAAGGAGTTTGTTTTTTTCATCTTGAGTATTATGCTTATCAAATGCTTGTTGATTATTTTCTCCGCCGCGATTTTCATCTCTGACAAAGACATTGTTTGAGGTATCAATGTTTTCAACAAAAGGGTGTTCTTCCACACCGGCAACATAACGTTCGGATCTTTTTGCCGGAGCTGAAGTATTTGATACTTTTCTGGTAGCTGAAATACTCATTGCTATTCTCCAATGACAATATAATTACATCCTGTAACCTACAATCTGTTATTATGTTATCATAAGAAAATTTTAAAAGCTATAATTATCTGATTTTGTGGAAAAATGTAACAAAAAAGCCACAAAACTGTTTTGTGGCTCAGTAAAAAAGAATTACTTAAGATTTAGAACTTGAGATCTTCTTCCGTAATTTCTTCAATTTCTTCTTTTTTAGCTTCTTCGGCTTTGCGAGCGGCAGCTTCTTCCCGAGCGGTTTTCTGTTGCTCTTTAACTTCGTTGATTTTATTTTCAACTTCAATTTTTTTCTTTTTGGCTTCATCAACGGCAAATTTGAGTTTTTCTTCGGCAAGAGCTCTTAATTCAGGAAGTTTTCCTGCACCAAAGATAACGGCAACAATAACCACAACGAGGAACCAACCCCAAAATCCTGAAAACATATTTTAATCTCCTTATTTGTTTTTCAGCTGATGCAGAACTTCAGTCGCATCGTATGTTTCAATGTATTTTTCCGTTTGTTCGGCTAAATGTTCATATTCAGTCGCCATAGCGGAAAAATCAGTTGTATAATTATTTGTATTGTTAATGATGTTTTTTATTTTTGCAAATCTTATCATCGATTTATCCGAAAGAATAGAGGAATTGTCGCAAACATCTCTCATTTCATCGTAATTTCCCGAACAATAACAGACTGCATCACATCCGGCGGAGAGAGAAACGTGAGCTTTTTCCCCGATAGAACCTTTCAGAGCCTTCATGTCAATTGCATCAGAAATCAGAAATCCCTCAAAACCGATAATACCCCTGATGAGGGTTTGAATGGCTTTAGGTGATTGTGTAACTGGATGTTCGGCATCAATTTCCGGAATAACGATATGAGCGGTCATCCCTGCCGGAGCATCTTTTAATTGTTGGAAAGGATAAAAATCTTTTTCTAGTTCTTTGAGGGAATGATTTAAGATTGGGAGATGCAAATGCGGGTCGACAGATGCTCGTCCGTGTCCCGGTATATGCTTGATACACGGACATACACCGTTTTTGATATATTCATCAACCATTGCTTTGCCGAAAAGAGCGATTTTTTTCTCATCGCTTCCGAAACAGCGACTGAGTAAAACATCCGAGGTGTACGGAAAAGCAATATCTAAAACCGGAGCATAATTCCAGTTAATCCCGATTTCTCTAAAGTCGCGACTGATAAGAGCCGCATGATATGTAACCGCACGGATACCGTCTTTTTCTTCCAATGAACCGAGTTCTTTTTGTGAAAGATAAGAGCGAAATTCCGGTTCGGCTAACCGACGCACCCTTCCGCCTTCCTGATCAACAGCGATTAAAACATCATCTCGTCCGATAGTTTCTTTAATGGAATGAACCAGATTTTTAAGCTGTTCCTTATGCTTGATGTTTCGTCCG
>CAZFRT010000177.1:0-2099 GCA_964521455.1 uncultured Azospirillum sp. | reverse complement strand
TTATGAGAGTACGGTTGATTCCAATCCGTTCTTTTTGAGTAAGGACGGAAAGACGAATCCTCACGCAGAACTTGAGGAAACCATTGCTTTGTTTAATTCTGATGATGATGAGAAAAAATGTCTGTTTCCGGCTCGATATAAATTTTTAGAATCCAAAGGTATCAGCTTAAAAAAATATCCTGCCTGCAAGGAATATGAAGAGTTTTACGGAGATTTGCGTCCGGCCGGTGTTACACTGTTGTTTACAAACGCTTATATGAATAATCCGTCGTCGTTATTCGGGCACACGCTTTTACGAATAGATACCGGAAGAAAAGGGACGCAGCTTTTGGCTCACGGAGCAAATTACGGAGCATTTACCGCCGGTGAGGAAAACGGTCTTCTTTTTGCCGTTTGGGGACTGACCGGTGGATATTACGGTGGTTTTACGGTCAAACCTTATTATGATATTATCAATACTTATAATAATATTGAAAACAGGGATATTTGGGAATTTAATCTGAATCTTACTCCGGAAGAATTGGATTATTTTGTGGCTCATTTGTGGGAAATCGGGCATACGCAAACACGATATTATTTCTTTACGCAAAATTGTTCTTATATGCTGATGGAAACTTTGGATGCGGTTCGTCCGTCATTGCATTTGGCTGATGAATTTCCGGTTCAAACAATTCCTCTGGATACGATTAAGGCTGTTATGTCTCGTCCGGATTTGGTTAAGGGGATAAATTATCGTCCGTCGCGTCAGGGGAAAATCATTTATCGGGTCGCTCAGATGAATGATGCTCAGTATGGTGCTTTTTTAGAAGCAATTAAAAATCAAAATTGGTCTTTGGATGGCTTAAATGATGATGAAAAAGCCGATGTTTTGGAAACGGCTTACCAATATATTCAGTACCAGTATGTGGCGAAAGATTTGGAACTCGGAGATTATCGCAAGCGGAGTTTTAAGGCTTTAACCACTCGCAATAAAATTGAGGTTAAAGAATATTTTGAAGAACTCAAGAAAGGAAAAAGCCCTGCCGAAGCTCATGATTCAATGCGGGCGTCCGTTGGGTTCGGGGTTCATAACGGAGACGGTTTTCAGGAAGTGGCTTATCGTCCGGCGTATAATTCTTTGACGGATGACAGTTATGGAATGTTGTCGGGGGCGGAAATTAATTTTTTGAATGTGTCTGCCCGCCATTATGATCGTCGAAATAATTATGTTCTGCAGAATTTTGATTTAATCGGCATTAAATCGCTGTTTCCGTTTAATGATATGTTTTTCCCTTTCTCCTACAATATTGAAGCAGGGATTCAGCGTGAAATGAATCCGCAGACGGCAGAGGAAGGATATGTGTTTAATTTGGTCGTCGGTGGGGGAGTGTCTCATAATATTACCGAAAATGTTTTAGGTTATGTTTTATTGAACAATCATCTGGCTTATGGCGGGTTTGTTCCGCATAATCAGTGGGCAGGATGGGGTTTTGTCGGCGGTGTTTACGGTAATTGGGGAAAAGTCCGACTGTTGGCTGAGGCGGAGAAGGTTGTTGCTACCAGTCATTTTGCCGACAAGATGAAATATAAGCTTGAAACGGCCTATGGTTTGAGCCGAAATACGGCAATCGCATTAAATTATACCTATCATCAAAATTACGGGCATAATGCGGATGAGACGATGATTTCCTTAAGACAACATTTCTAAATTTAACGACTGGACGGATACAAACTTATTCGGTGTGGAGGAATGTTTTCTTCCGCTTGAATTTGAGGTTCGGAAACAGCCTGAGGAATGGCATTGACGGAAGCAACAAATTCTCTGGCTTTTTCCTTGTGGTCGGCTCCTTTAGCTTCCACTTGCAAGTTGGCTCCGGAGTTTAAGTTTCCGACAATATAGGTATATTGAGTTTCCTCATCATCATAAGCCAGAAAAGAGCTGTTGTTTATGATGATTATCTTAAAACGTTCCAACGGAAGTTTTTGTTTGTTTAAAGCCTGAAGATTAGGATTTTCTTTGTTCTCGGGATTGGATTTCTGTGTAATCAGGTTGTTTGTTTGGGAAACAACTTCAGGGTCTTGATTGAAGTTAAACTCAATGCTTTGTCCGTTATCTGCTT
>CAZFRT010000176.1:0-2110 GCA_964521455.1 uncultured Azospirillum sp. | reverse complement strand
ACTCAACATACAAGTAGTCTTCATGACGCACCTCTCTATAACTGAAACAATATCAATTATAAATTTAACACATCATTCTGGCTTTGTCAAATAATATTATGTAATGTGGATTTTTTTGGCTAATAACTCAAAAACACTATTTCAAAATAATCTTCCGCATCAGATTCAAACTGTTTTTCTTTTGAAATTCATTTTTCAAACGTGCATTAAGAAAAGCGGTATGATACAAAGAAGAAACCTGCTTTGCCGTTGCCATAGCTTCTTTGCGCTCCAACAACTGAATAGCCTCTTGCCAATCGCTTTGATTGGTTCCGGCCTTACAACCGTTATTTTTCCAAATAAAATATGCGGTTTCCTGAATTGTTTTTTCATCAAATTGTGACATAATATTTTCCTCAGATTAAATAATGATTTTGGATTATACATACAAATATTTATCAAACAATTAACCGACCATCACTTTTTGCAATAATATTTCCCCCTACGAAAAAAACTCCGAAATTTCGGAGCTTTTTCATTTACCAAACTAAAAACTATTATTTGGAAGATTTTTTCTTCGTTGTTTTAGAAGCTGTCTTAACCGGTGTTTTTTTAACCAAAGCAGAAGACTTGCAAGAAGAAACTTTTTTAGAAGCTGAATTCAAAACAGCCAAAGAAGACAACTGATTAATAGCAGCGTTCCAATCTTGTGTGCTGGTGTTAGCCGGGCAACCGTTGTTCTTCCAGATAAAATAAGCAGCTTCGCGAATAGCATTTTCATTTAATGTGATATTAGAATTTTTCATAGTCATTCCTCTCAATAAAATTTGTAAGACATATATACAGGTAAATAAGTTAAAAAAACATTTACAATAAAAAATTTTTCAAATTAATTCGATTATTAACACCAACTTTTTTATTGCTTTAGAAAAAAAAATTGCATACAATAAAAAATATTAAACAAATTAACATACAAAACAAATGAAAAAAGTATCAATAATATCTCCTTGTTATAACGGTGAAAAATACCTTTCATATTTCTTAGAAAGCTTGACAAAACAAAATTACTCTAACGTTGAATTTATCTTTGTTAATGATGGATCAACCGACAAAACAAAAGACATATTCCTTAATTTTAAACCAAATTTAGAAAAAAAAGGATGGTCTGTCATCTATATTGAACAAAAAAATGCAGGACAGGCTGCCGCATTAAATAAAGGCTTAGAAATATTTACAGGAGATTATCTGTTATGGCCGGATAGTGACGATATTCTTTTCCCCAATCATCTTGAAAAGAAAGTTTCCTTTATGGAGGAACATCCACAATTAGGACTTGCCTTTTGCCAACTGGAAGAAGTTTCTGAAAAAAATATTGACATCGCTTTAAAAATAATAGAACGCATCCCCGCTACCAATGACGATTTATTTAATGACTTGCTGAATAATCATAATATCTTATGGCCACCTATTAGTTCCATAGTCAGAAGCTCCGCACTACTTGATGTACTCTCAAACAGAAAAATCTACGAAGGAAAAGGCGGGCAAAATTTTCAAATATTACTACCTCTTTCATCAAAATATAAAGCAGGCTACATAAAAGAGCCCTTAGGTAAATATGTTATAAGAGAAGCATCTCACAGCCGCTCTCAAAAAGACTTCATTAAAAGACAAAATGATTTATTGGATATTTGGAGTCATACCATTTTAACGCTAAAGACAATAGATGATAGTTGCAAAATTCAAAAACTCTTTAATGCGTATGAATATTATAACCGAATCAAAACATCTGCATCACTCTGCGTTTCTACCCAAAAAAAAGTATGGCTTTTGGGAATCCCTATATGTACCATAAACAAAAAACAAAATACCACTAAAATGAAATTATTTAATATTATTCCATTCATAAAAATAAAATAACACCCATTCGGTTTGTAACATTAGCTTGTCCGGCTACCGCCAAACCGTTAATTAACAAACTCTCGCCTGTCGTTAAAATCGCCAATTACTTTTGGCGATTTTGACCTCCAACGTCTCCACGAGCTCGTATCGGCACTTCAATCACCCCAAAAAAACCATAAAAAAACTCCCCATGAAGGGGAGTTTTTTAATGGTGCTCGGGGACGGGATCGAA
>CAZFRT010000175.1:0-2163 GCA_964521455.1 uncultured Azospirillum sp. | reverse complement strand
ATTATAAATTATTCGTACAGCATAGTCAAGAACAGTGTTGTAAATTCTATATAAACGCACAAAACAGGAGCTGCTGAAAAGGGAGAACCCCAAAAGCAACAGCTCCTTTAAATAATTATCCTACTTTTATATTAAAAAATTTATCGGCCGGGAGTTTGACAGTTGACAAAAAGAAAAATGCGAAAAAAGCCCATGGTTGCTTAATTTTTTTGTCAAATTTCAATTTTCCACTTGTAGTATTGTCTGTAATGTGTTATAATAGAAGGACAGTCAGGAGGGGTACAGTATGCATCTTAATATCGTTGTGACAAAAAATGCAAAGCAATATTATATTCTTGAAGGCTACCGCAATGAACAAGGAAAATCCACAACAAGAATAGTCAAGAAGTTGGGAACACACGCTCAACTTCTAAAGGAACACGAGGATCCTGAAGCGTGGGCAAGAGAAGTTGTGGCAGAGATGAACCGCCAAGCGAAAGAAGGCAAGCAGAAAATCATGGTACCGTTTTCGCCTTCCACAGTGATAGAAAAGGAGGATGAACGGCTGTTTGACGGAGGATATCTGTTTTTGCAAAAGTTGTTTTATCAACTCCATTTGGATTACATCTGCAAAAAAATTTCTGCAAAAAGGAAGTTTGAATTTAATCTTTCTGAAATTCTCGGCGATCTGATTTATGCAAGAATCCTAAACCCTGCGTCAAAGCTTGCAACCTATGATTATGTGCAATCTTTTCTTGAAAAACCAAGTTATGCTTTGGAAGATGTTTATCGAGCGTTGACGGTCATTGGAGAGGAAAAAGACTTCATTCAGTCAGAATTGTATCGATTCAGTAAGGACTACGGAAAACGTAACGACGGTATTCTGTACTATGACTGTACCAATTACTACTTTGAAATTGAACAAGAACGGGGTTTAGCAAAATACGGACCAAGTAAAGAACACCGTCCGAATCCCATTGTGGAAATGGGACTATTCATGGATGGTGAAGGTATTCCATTAGCGTTTTGTCTGCATGATGGCAATACCAATGAACAGAAAACACTGCGTCCCTTAGAGGAACAAATCATGAATGATTTTGGTCACTCAAAGTTTATCGTTTGTACCGAGGCAGGTCTATCCTCCGCTGCGAACCGAAAATTCAACGATATCAAAGACCGCGCATTTATCACGACACAATCCATCAAAAAGATGAAAGCCTATCAAAAAGAGTGGGCATTGTCTCCGAAAGGCTGGCGACTCCCCGGATGCAACGAAATCTTTGATTTAGATGCCATTCTGAACAACGATGAATTATGCAAAAAGTATTATCAATGGACGTTTTACAAAGAAGAATGGTTTAATGAAAACGATATTGAACAGAAATACATTGCTACTTTTTCACTGAAATACAGGGATTACCAGAGAAGAATCCGTGAAGAACAAATCGGGCGTGCACAACAGGCTCTTGCATCTAACATAAAACGAGATAGAACAAGACAAAGTGACTACAAACGTTTCATAACAAAAGTGCCGGTTACCGAGAACGGTGAGGTTGCGGAAAAAACGGTATATGGGCTGAATGAGGATAAAATTCGAGATGAAACACAGTATGATGGTTTCTATGCTGTCGCTACCAATTTGGATAATTCTGCTCCTGAGATTATTCGAATTAATCATCGTCGTTGGGAAATTGAAGAATGTTTCCGTATCATGAAACATGAATTCAACGCAAGACCGGTTTTTGCAAGAACGGATATTCGCATAACAGCTCATTTCACGACCTGTTTTCTTGCGTTAGTGTTGTTCAGATATTTAGAAAAGGCGCTTCATCATGAATTTACCTGTGAACAAATTATTCACGAATTGAGAAAAATGAAATTCCTCAAGCTGAAAGATGTCGGTTTTATCCCTGCCTATACCCGAGATGACTTCACCGACAAACTGCACGAAGTATTCGGTTTCCGTACCGACTACGAAATTCTGTCTAAGGCTTTCATGAGAAAAATTATCAGCCAATCGAAAAAAAGATAAAAAATACTACATTCTCAAAATAACTCGAAGAGCTCAGAATCCGTTATATATCAATGGATTTTGAGCTCTTTTGTCCATATCAACTGTCAAACTCGGGATTATAAATTATTCGTACAGCATAGTCAAGAACAGTGTTGTAAATTCTATATAAA
>CAZFRT010000174.1:0-2164 GCA_964521455.1 uncultured Azospirillum sp. | reverse complement strand
CAACCACTTCGCTCGAAGGAGAAAGCATAAGAATAAAAAAGCCAAGCACAAACAAAGTAATAAAGCTCACTACCATGGTAAAATCGGCTACTTTCAAAAGAACATCCAGTCTCGTAAACAAATAAGCTTCAAACATACGTTTCTCCAATAAAAAAACCGCCTTGCCCCATGCAAAGCGGTTGAAAATAAAAAAAAGTATAAAATAAAAAGGAGTGCTTTTTATACACTCCTTCAGTATGTTAAAAAGTTTAAACACTTGTCAGACAAATGTCAAGATGATTTTTTTTAACCTGTGTCAAAACAAACACAAGACCAGATACGGCAAAATCCATAAAGTCAGGAAATAGCCGCAAAACTCAAGAAATTTGTCCCTCATCACAACTTGACCGAATTAACCAGTTGTTTAATCTGTTTGGCTTTTTTCTTAAAATCTTCATTTTCGGCAAACAGCTTTTCCATTTCATCACAAAGCTTGTGATATTGGATCGTGTCTTGCTTTTGTTGAGTCTGATGCCATTTAAATAAGGTCTGGACCATCTCGTCAAGCGAAACCTCCCAGTCCTGAGTTTTCTCTGGAGGTGTTAAAAACTTGTCCAGCTCCTCCCGCACGGCAGCCCCCACACATCGCTTTACAATTCCGCCAATGGCCGTATGCTCACTGTCTGATAATACGATTTCTTTACCGACGTTTTCCTTCCCGCAGGGATAAAGTTTTTTAAGCTTGGCTTCCATTTCGTTAAAAGCCTGAATATAAGCAAGCTTGAACTGCAAAGCCTTTGCTCCGGTAAAACCCATCGCCAACAGCGTAAACCCATCCCGGTCCATCAAATACATCGGATTAGACTTTATCCCGCCGGTCGGCGTTTTCATATTCTGCTGCACCAAGCGGAACATGGCGGTTTGACTGGCATTTTGCGAAAGCTCAATTTTGAGCTTTCGCAAATCCTCTCCCTTTTCCTGCGAAAACGAAAAATTACGTTTTCGCAAATTCTCTTCTTTTTCCTGCGAAACCCCATTTTTGGGGAATCGCAAATCTTCTTGTTCTCTAAGGCTTCCGACCAATTCGTTAATTTTTCTGATGACATGATCATGCCTCTTGCCGAACAGCTCCGCAACCTTCATGGATGTTGTAACAACTTGATTATCTTTGATGATAACTAAATTTTTCATAACTTATTGTCCTTTGTTCAGAAGTCCCTCAAATCCGTTGAGGTGTCGGGAGCTAAACACGTGCAATAAGTCACGCGGAGTTATTCAGATATATCCTCGCACTCCCGACCTTAGCTTTTGTATCCAACAACAGAAAAAAATCATGAATACAAAAAAACACATCTGACGGGTGCATTAACCGCTTATTGAAGAGTGTTTAGCTCTGAGAGGTATAATAATACTAAACCGATTCCTTTGTCAATCAGTTTTTAATCCTAATATCTCTGACTCTAAGCCATATCAGAAACCCAGACAACTAACATACTCTTCAATACTTATCAAGAAATTCAAATGATTTTCTAGTCAAGCTATCTTTTATCTGATAATCCTGAGGAACAAAAATATCCATCATTATACAAGCTTCTTTCTCAGAAACAACATCTCCAAACTGTTTTAATATGCTATCATCTAAAAAGTTTTTATATATATTTATAGATTTTTCCAAATTCGTTTCTGAAAGTTTATCTGCAATAAATACTTTTCTCATAAGATTAAATGCTTCTTTTTGCTTTTTATTTATTTGTGATTTATATGGTTCTACATTCATAATGCTTATAACCTTCTGCCCATCAATTTGGATAGAGTTAGCTTTACTGACCAAATTATTAATTTGATTTTTATATTTTTTAGTCATTTCATCAATATGTTTAAGTTCATATCCTTTAGATAAACAATATTCTTTTATCCAAATAAACTGTCCATAATACCTTCCATAATCATGGAGTATTTCTTCCGTTTTAGCATCTAATTTCACAGAACTTACTTTTTTGTTAGCATATTTAGAAACCAATACATGTGAAAACAGACTCACTACTCCCAGAAACAATAAAACAACTAACATATACCATCCTGTACGGCACAAAGTTTTCAACAAAACATTAAAAAAATTATATATACATTTAAAAATAGTAAAATCCATCTTTATAGTAAAATCCGCCTTTTTAATTAAATTAAT
>CAZFRT010000173.1:0-2204 GCA_964521455.1 uncultured Azospirillum sp. | reverse complement strand
TTGCAAAAACCATTTGATTTATTACAAAAAAACACTGACTGTTTAGCATGGTCGGAATGACTGGACTCGAACCAGCGACCTCTTCGTCCCGAACGAAGCGTTCTACCAGGCTGAACTACATTCCGTTCTTACAACGTATGTATGTTTACCACATAATTTTTTTATTGCAATTATAAAAATCAAAAAAATTGAAAAAAATTGTTTTCTGTTCATGGTACAAAAAAGCCTGCTTATTGAAGCAGGCTTGATGAAACTTAAGATTCTATAATCTTTTTGCTGTTTTTTCCGTTTTTTTCTTTTCTTCTTTTTTGTAAATTTTGATGCTAATACGACTTTTAGCCGGGATTTCGGAAATGGCTTTAACGGCTTTGTTCGTAAGTCCGTTTAAGTCATCTTTTTCTAAAGAAGAACAAATACCCAACATCATTTGGATATTGAGGCTTTTAGAACCGTTTTTAATTTCGATGTTGTTAACACTTTCCAAAACACGTTCAGATACTTTTTTAGCGGTTTTTTCGTCTGTGTTAGCCAAATAAATGGCAAATAGATTATCATCAATACGGGCGATGAAGTCACTGTCACGCAATGCTTTTTCTAAAGTTTTAGCTGTGGCTTTGAGAGCTCTGTTGCGGTATTTTCCACCCATTTGCTCGTAAATGTTTTTCAAGTTGTTTATTTTACCGACAACAATGGAGAACGGTTGTTTGTGAATTGTAGCTTCAATGATTTTTTGAGAAACACTTTCTTCATAGTATTTTTTGTTAAAGACATATGTTAGCGGGTCTCTGCGGTAGCGTTCAATTTTATCCTCTTCATCATAGTATAAGATTAAAAGCAGGATTATAAATGTGAATAAAAACGTTACCAAATTGGCGATGGCCATAATCCAAGAATCCAGATAAACGCCGTAAGCAAACCAACAAATTAAGCTTAAACTGTACATAGTGTACATATAACTGG
Source organism: uncultured Azospirillum sp. (assembly GCA_964521455.1). Classification (GTDB taxonomy): domain Bacteria; phylum Pseudomonadota; class Alphaproteobacteria; order RF32; family CAG-239; genus JAGAJR01. The sequence goes on along the minus strand of CAZFRT010000173.1, from coordinate 1,244 downwards.
ATAAGCCTGTTATATTTTTTGTTCTGAGAATGCGAACCGTTTGAATAGCGAAAGCGGAAATAGTCGCTAATCCTGCCGCATAACCGATATAGGCATAAATTAAGCCATCTGAGAACATTAAGTTCGTAACTTCTATTACTGTAGAAACAAATTCAGATACCATGTTCAGACACCCCGTCATATTTAAATCCCCTGATGATTTATTCACAACACAATTATTTTATAATAAAAGCAGATAAAAGTAAAAAAATATTTACGAAAGGAAGAAAAAGTTCATTTTTTTTGAGGATAGGGCGTGGAGGTAAAATAATAGGTCGACTGCTGGGAAGTGCACACGCTTCGCTTAGTGCATTTTAAGCTTTTGCAAAGCTTAAAACCTCCTCACAAGTTCGTCGTCTATCGTCGGCTTATGTTGCAAGCCTCGATAACCAAACCAGCTTTGCGGTTTCAAGCGAGCGTATCGGGCAATAAAAAAAGCCTTCTCAACGAGAAGGCTTTTTTTTATTGGCTCCGACTGCTGGGCTCGAACCAGCGACCAATCGGTTAACAGCCGATTGCTCTACCACTGAGCTAAGTCGGAATAAGACTTGGTGGAGGCCGGTACCGGAATTGAACCGATATACAAGGATTTGCAGTCCTCTGCATAACCATTCTGCCAACCGGCCAATTGAGTACCACTCACTCAGTGCCTTTATATATACAATATTTTTTTTCGCCGTCAATAACTTTTTTTATTTTTTTTGCATATTGATAAAAAAATACTTTTTTTCTGAAAGTTATAGTCTATCATAGTGAAAATTTTTGTGATTTGAAGAAGGGTAATCTTATATGAAAATAGCTATAGCGGCCGATCACGGCGGATTTGAATTGAAAGAAAATTTGAAAAAATATTATGAAAAACAGGGGATTATTCTTAAGGATTTGGGAACTTATTCCTCAGACTCGGTTGATTATCCGGATATTGCGGAAGAGATGTGCAAAAATATTCTTGAATCCTCGGTTGATCTGGGTATCCTCATTTGCGGAACCGGAATCGGAATTTCTATTGCGGCAAACCGTCATAAAGGAATTAGAGCCGCTGTTCTTTATAATGACGATGTTGCTCGTTTGGCCAGAGAACATAATAACGCCAATATTATGGTCTTTGGCGGAAGAACAATGACGCAGGAAGAGGTTGTTCGAAGAATCGATGTTTTTCTGAACAGTTCCTTTGAAGGCGGAAGACATAGTTGCAGAATTGGAAA
>CAZFRT010000172.1:0-2233 GCA_964521455.1 uncultured Azospirillum sp. | reverse complement strand
TAATCACATGTACGATTATCCGGAGAACATCTTATCCACAAAAAGGTATCTGGAGGGCATGGGGGTTGGTGTTTTTGGTTTAAAAGAACCGGACGGCTCTGTAAATCCGTTTGAATATGAGGATGGGGTACATAAATATGCCTTCTTTGGTCACTGCTGGGATTTATACACGCATACTAATCGTAATAAGGTCAATGAGGTCCGTATTGTTGATAATCCTTACGAGGAATTTAAGGAAATCGTAGACAAGTTTATTAAGAAAAATCCGGATAGAAAGGTCTTCTGTTTCATGCATTGGAATTATGATTTGGAGCACCTGCCATTCCCAATGCACAGAAAGTTTGCACATGATTTAATAGATTCAGGGTGTGAGGCTGTTATCGGAAGTCACTCACATGTAACACAGGGTGTGGAACTTTATAAAAACAAACCGGTTGCTTACTGTCTGGGTAATTTTTACCTTCCTTCAGGTGTGTTTTTTAACGGCAACCTGAAATATCCGGCTCAATCTCACAAAACTATTGGAGTCAGAGTATCTGATAAATCTGAGATTCTTGAATTTTCAACTGATGAAGAAGTACCACTCAAGTTCTTGGGTATTGAATCATTTGAAGAATATGAAAAATCACATCAGATTCCGGTAAAAGATTATATCACTTATTTTAGAAAGAAGAGGAAAAAACGTGTGGGAGTCCCTGTTTTCGCTGATTATAAAGGGAGTGGATACAAAATAAAAAACAATCTGGCCATCACCAGAATACGTTTAATTAAGCTATTGCTCCATTCTGTTTGACATGAGGATTTACAGGAATTTTTTCAAGCGGTTTATAGATGTAATGGCCTCAGGAAGCGCCCTGTTGGTCTTGTCTCTCCCTTTATCTGCGGTTGCTCTGTGGCTTCATCTGGTCAACAAAGGTGCAGGGGCTTTTTTCTTTCAGGAACGGCCCGGAAAAGACGGTAAGGTTTTCAAGGTGGTCAAGTTCAAGTCTATGACAGATGAGAAAGATGAAAGGGGGAATCTTCTCCCTGATGCACAGAGGCTCACAAAAGCCGGGCGTTTTGTGCGCTCCACTTCAATAGATGAATTACCTCAGCTCTGGAATGTTTTCAAGGGTGATATGTCTCTGATAGGTCCTCGTCCTCTTTTGGTTAGATATCTTCCTTGGTATACGGACAGAGAACAATTGAGGCATTCCGTGAGACCCGGAATTACTGGATGGGCTCAGGTGAACGGCCGTAACCTGGTTTCTTGGGATAACAAACTGGAAATGGATGTCTGGTATGTTGAGAATTTGTCTTTCCGTACAGATGTAAGAATTATTATAAAGACCATCCTTAATGTTATAAAAAGGGATGGCGTTGTTGCTGATAAAAAAGAAAATTATCTTGATATAGAACGCCAAAATCGCAAACAATGAACATAAGAAAAGATTCCTTTTTGCTTTTGGATAAAATCAGAAGAACTCATATTTCTGAAAGCCTCAAGGATATTTCATTCAGAATTGAGAATAACATGGGGAATCCGGAGGCCTTAACGAAGCTGCTTCAATATGCTTCTGAAAATGTCCCGGCTTATGATAAATTCAGAGGGGTTAAGGATCTGTCTCAATTCCCGGTTGTAAACAAAAATATTTTGCGGAATGATTTAAATCAACATCTTTCTGCAAAATATGATATCAATAAGCTTGCCAAAACCACAACAAGCGGTTCCACCGGCACTCCGTTTTCAATATATTTCAATGGTGAGAAAATCAGACGCCATCAGGCTGCTTTGATGTATTGGAATGAAAGGGCTGGAGCTCCATTGGGTCAGAGAATGTATTATCTCCGTGTCTGGAATAAACTTAATAAAAAAGGTGCGCTCTCTCAATTTATTGAAAACATAATCCCTGTTGAAGTATCCCATTTCAATAAGGAGGCGTGTAATTCATTGATGAAAGATATTGCACGGTTCAAGGGGAATACTGCCATTCTTGGATTTTCTTCAGCACTGATTGAATTAAATAAATTTGTTGACCCGGAAAATATACCGAATAATATTCGGGGTGTTTTGGCAATGTCAGAGCACTTGCCTGAAGCAGTAAGACTTGATTGTCAGAAAAAATTCGGGTGCCCGGTTTTTGCCAGATATTCAAACATGGAAAATGGTTTCATTGCTCAACAGTTTGATGACTCGGGTGAATATCTCATTAATACGGCAGACTTTATTGTGGAAATTCTCAAGATGGACAGT
>CAZFRT010000171.1:0-2275 GCA_964521455.1 uncultured Azospirillum sp. | reverse complement strand
AAAACAGACTCATCCAGAATCCGCTGCGGATTAAAAACCACATACCGAGTATACCCCCAATATGCTCCCCAACAGAGTGCGACAACACAAAAGACTTTTCCCCAAACTCCCGAAGACGAACGGCGGTAACCTCTTCTAGACATTTTTCCCTCCTTCGGCAGGTTTCAAAACGCCTGTTACACAAGCAGAATCCTCAAATAAAGACTTTGCGGCCTCAATTACTTCTTTATAATTCACCCCTCGAATATAATCCGCCTGTTTTTCAATATCTTCCAAATTCATTCCGACACTGGCCAATGAACCGGCAATATAAGCCGCATCATTCGGGTTATCTAACAAATAAACCTGTCCTGCCAGCATTTTTTGCTTGGTATTCTCAATCTCATCCAACGTAATTTCGTGAATAGCTTCGACAACCGCTTGCTCTAATTCCTGCCGAAACTCATTAGCATTTATTTCTTCCTTCGGCAAAGCTGAAATGGTAAAACTGCCATAACTCCTGGATGCAAAATCATAAGAAGCAGAAACACTTAAAGCTGATTTTTTCTCCACGACCAGTTTTTTATACAACTTGGAAGTTTCTCCTTCTCCCAAGTAGCGAGATAAAACCGACAAAGCATAAATCCGGCTTTTATCGGTATTATACGATGGAGCCAAACAGCTTTTAGTCATTCTTACTGCATTAATTCTCGGTAATTTCATTTCAAAATATGTATCGGAAATCTTATCCATAACCGGAAAAGAAGCTTTTTTAATATCTTTTTCAGATTTCAAACCACCAAAATACTTAACGGCCAACTCTCTGGCCGTTTCAACATCAATATCTCCGGAAAGAACCAAGATAGTGTTATTCGGGGCATAATAACGCCGATAAAAGTCATAAACATCATCCAAACTCAGATTCATAATTTCTTCCGGCATTCCTGTAACCGGATGAGAATACGGATGTTCCTGCCACAAATTACGGCGGAAAGTCTCCGAAAAATAAGCCGACGGATTATTCTCCACCACTTGTTTGCGTTCTTGAAAAACAATATCCCGCTCTTTTTCAAAACTTTCCTGACTGATATTTAAATTCCGCATTCTGTCTGCTTCCAAAAACATCGCCAATTCCAGCTTACTGATGTCCATCACCTCATAATAAGCGGTATAATCCAAAGATGTGAACGCATTACTCTCCGCTCCGTTTTCCGTAACAATACGATTAAACTCAGAATCTTTGACCTTTTTTGTTCCTCTGAACATCAAATGTTCCAAAAGATGAGCAACACCGCCTTTTCCTAAAGGTTCATCAACGCTTCCGACCTTATACCAAACCATCTGCCGAACAATCGGGGCTTTGTGATTTGGAACGACAATCACCTGCATCCCGTTATCAAGATAAAAATCCTGAGCACCCAAAAGCTTTGCATCGGCAGAACCGACACAAAGCATCAGAAACAAAAGAAAATATGCCCAAAACTTAATCTTAATCAACTTGTTTTAATTCCTTTAATTCGGCGTCTATTTTAGTTTTAATATCTTCTTCGCTGTTTTCAGCCTGAATATTAGCCATCAGTTCTTTTTCACCTTGGCTCATTCCATCCGTTCTCACACTCATATCCGCAGGAAGGACTTTCATCCCCTCAACCGGACGAAGATCATATTCCGGAGGAAGCGACAAAGGTGGCTTAGAAACCACCATAAACTCATTCGGAGCCTGCTTGGCTAATCCGAGTTTCTGTTTAGTCGACTGAGAGCATGCACTTAAAACCAATACGGCACAAAAAGTCAAAAATAAAACTTTTTTCATTTCCACTTCCTTTTTTTACTGTTTAACTTCAGCCTGACGAATAAACAGGCTGTGAAAAATAATAAGTCCGGCACCGATACAAATAAAACTATCCGCCGCATTGAATGCCGGCCAGTGATAATCATCGATACTGAAATCCAAAAAATCAAACACCGCTCCCAAACGGATACGGTCAATCACATTACCGCAAGCACCACCAATAATAAAACCTAAAGCAATCTGAATCGTACGATCTTTTTCAGACTTGAGCCAAATAAGTAAAAATACGACAATTGTTAAAGAAACCAACGACAAAGCAATTACGCCCGCCGTTCCCCAGTTGTTAAACATTGAAAAACTCACACCCGTATTCCAGGCACGAACCAAACTGAAGAAAGACGAATAAACCACAACACCGCGTTCAGCCAAAATATCAGTAAGAACCCAATACTTGGTAATTTGGTCCAAAATCAAGACCAATAACGCTGTACAAACGCCCAACAG
>CAZFRT010000170.1:0-2288 GCA_964521455.1 uncultured Azospirillum sp. | reverse complement strand
TTTTTGGCTCCTTTTCTTGTGGCGACATTTGTTATTGGCGTGATTAATATCACTTTGGTGAATCCGATTTCTTCCAAGCTTTATGAAATGTATGAGACAATGGATTATCGTTTGAAAACACGCAATCAAAACGCGGTTTTGTTTACGGATAAAGGACTTTGGACCAGAGAAGCGATTGATGAAAATAAATTTTTGGTTTTGCAGGCAAAATCCATTCGTCAGGAAGGGAAAAGTCTTTTATTCCGAGATGTGAGTATTCTGGAAATGGATAGAAATTCACAGATGATACGTCGGGTAGAGGCTTTTGCCGCGACATTGGATAAGAAAAATGATTTTGAGTTGAAAGATCTTAAGGTTTTTGAAGCAGGAAAACCGACAATTGTTTTGAATAATGTTAAATATAAAACCTCTTTGACTTTAGATCGCATTAAAGAAAATTTTATTGATCCGGAATCCATTTCTTTTTGGAAACTTCCGGGGACTATCCGTTTTTATGAAATGTCGGGCTTTTCGGCTTTAAAGCACAATATGCGGTATATGTCTCTGTTAGCGTCTCCGTTTTTGCTTTGTGCCATGGTTTTGGTGGCGGCGGTTTTTGCTTTGCGTCCGAATAATCGCAAGGGCGGGGTGATGTTTTTGATTGTCGGCGGTGTTTCTACCGGTTTTGCGGTTTATTTTCTATCTCAGGTTATTTATGCTTTTGGGCTTAACGGATATATTCCTGAGGTTTTGGCGGTGTGGACGCCGACTTTAATTGTAACACTGATAGCCGTATCGGCTTTGTTGCATCTTGAAGATGGGTAAAACTTGTGCTTTTTTAAAAAAATGCTGGATTTTAAAAAGTTTGTGTGTTATATCAATTGTATTCTTTCATAAATGATTTTGAGAGTGGGGCCAAAAACCCCGCTTTTTTGTTACAAGGAAGTTATTGATGCAAAACAGACACCCTTTACAGGACTTGCTTGAGCCGGTTATTAACGGGCTTGGGTTTGACATAGTCAGAATCCTGACTATCGGGCAGGCGAATCCGACCTTGCAGATTATGATTGAGCGGAAGGACCGCAAGGATATTGTTGTTGAGGATTGTGCGAAAGCCAGTCGGGCGATTTCAGAAATTTTAGATGAAAAAGATCCGATTAAAGACCGATATTCTTTGGAAGTAAGTTCTCCGGGGCTTGACCGTCCGTTGGTGACATTGGAACATTTTCAACGCTTTGCCGGTTCTGAAGCAAAGCTGGAGACTTCGGTGGAAGTCGAAAAACGCAAACGTTTCAAAGGTAAAATTTTGAGCGTTGATGACAAAAATAATATCCGTTTTGATATGGATGGTACGGAATATGTTATTCCGTATGAGAATATTGCCAAAGCAAAGTTAATCATTACTGATGAAATGCTGAAAGCTTATGAACAGGATTTGCCGGAAGAAATTCTTGCCGGTATTCAAGAGTAACTTAACCTGAGAGGATTATAATGCAAAATATTGAAAGTATGCCAAGACCTGAAATTATTCTCGTTGCAGATACTGTAGCCAGAGAAAAAAACATTGATAAGGAAGATGTTTTTCAGGCAATGGAAATTGCCATTCAGAAGGCCGGACGTTCCAAGTATGGTTTTGAACACGATATCAGAGCCAATATTGACCGTAAAACAGGTGCCATTACTTTAGCCCGTTATCGTGAAGTTGTTGCCGATGATGCTGTTATTGAAAATGAGGTTACTCAGTTGACTTTGGAAGATGCTAAATTGTATGACAGCAAAGCAAAAGTCGGTGAGTTCATTATTGATGAACTGCCTCCGATTGATTCTGGTCGTATTGCCGCTCAAACTGCAAAGCAAGTGATTGTTCAAAAGGTTCGTGATGCCGAACGTAACAAGCAATATGAAGAATACAAAGAGAAAGTCGGTACGATTGTTAACGGAACGATTAAAAGAATCGAATTTGGCAATGTGGTTTTGGATATTGGCAAGACAGAAGCTATTTTGCGTCGTGATGAAATTATTCCGAGAGAAAAGTTCAAAAACGGAGACCGTATTCGTGCGTATGTTTTGGAAGTTCGTCGTGAAAATAAAGGTCCGCAAATTTTCTTGTCCCGTACGTGCCCTGAATTTATGGCTAAATTATTCACTCAGGAAGTTCCGGAAATTTATGACGGTTTGGTTAAAATCATGGGTGTTGCCCGTGATCCGGGTTCTAAAGCAAAGATCGCAGTTAAAGCTGATGATATGACGGTTGATGCTGTTGGAGCTTGTGTTGGTTTGCGCGGTATCCGTGTTCAAGCAGTAGTTAC
>CAZFRT010000169.1:0-2313 GCA_964521455.1 uncultured Azospirillum sp. | reverse complement strand
ATCCGTTCTGAAAGCCCCTTTTATATTGGAGGTTACAGCCCATGCCACACCACAGTACAGCAGGCAGAACAGCAGCCAGAAACACAGACATTGTACAAGAAATTTCCGCATACCGTATCAGAATTGAAAATAAATGAATTTCTCCTGCTCCCCTGTAAAGAGCATTATCAGAAATAAGACTGAAAGGTAAATAGACCACCTGACAAACTTGCTCCGTACATTAACCACATCCAAAGCAAAATCATACCGGCGCATTGAATACTCGGCAACCAGCATGGTAAAAATCATCAGGACAGTAGAAGCCAACACAACCATCCCTCCGCTGAAAATTGACATGTTTACATGTGAGAAAACCTCCGGACTGAATATCTTTCTGAAGCACACAGAAGCCATCTCCACATTATCCGAGCGGAAGAGAATCCATCCCAGCACCACAAGACTGAATGTCCAGAACATCCTCAGACCGGAACGCAGAGTTATGTGGAAATCATTTCCAACTTTCCGGCTTTCTTTTCTGCGTTTACCATAAAAAATCTGATACAGACAGAGGAGAATGCCGTTATACAAGCCCCACAGAACAAAAGTCCAGTCAGCTCCGTGCCACAGACCGCTCAGAGCAAATATAATCAGAATGTTTCTCAACGTAATCAATTCTCCGTGCCTACTTCCTCCCAGGGGAATGTACACATAATCCACAAACCATTTATTGAGAGAAATATGCCACCTGCGCCAGAATTCTGAGATATTCTGAGAGAAATAAGGGAGATTGAAGTTTTTCATCAGCCTGATGCCAAAGAGCTTGGCAGTTCCGATGGCAATATCAGAGTATCCGGAAAAATCTCCGTAAATCTGAAAAGTAAAGAATAAACCGCCCAATATAATTGTGGAGCCTGACAATGATTCACTCTGTTCAAAAATGGTATTTGCAAACCCGGCGCAGTTGTCTGCAATAACCATCTTTTTGAAGAACCCCCACAGAATCTGACGCATTCCGGAGACAGCTTGCCCGTAATCAAACACCCTGGGTTTAAGGAACTGAGGAAGAAGGTTTGTGGCCCGTTCAATCGGGCCGGCAACAAGCTGGGAAAAGAAAGCGATAAAAGATGCAAAAGCTATAAAATCTTTAGTTGCCTTGATATCCCGCCGGTAAACATCAATGGTATAACTGAGGGCCTGAAAAGTATAGAAGCTTATGCCCACAGGAAGAAGTACCTCAAGGGTGAACCAGTCAAGCTGATACCCGAACTGTGAAAACAGCAGTTTTAGATTATCTGAAAAGAAATTGAAATACTTGAAATACGCCAGGATTCCCAGGTTCAGAATCAGATTAAATGCACAAATCATGCGCCCCCGGCTTTTCTGTTCTTTCTGATCATATCTTTCAATTAAAATGCCACTGCTCCAGCTGAAAAAAGTGGTTATAAAAATCAGGATAAGAAAGCGCCAGTCCCACCATCCATAAAAAACATAACTGGCAACAAGAACCAACCAGTTCTGTATGGCTCTCTTTCTGAATACAAACCAGTAAAGCAGAAAGACAATGGGCAGGAATATTATGAATGTAAATGAATTAAAAAGCATTATTTAACTCTTATGTAAGCGTCTATAAACTGTTGAAACACCCAGGGAGAGGAGGGAGTATAACTTCTCTATGACAATAGCTGTGATGACAGACAGCGCCAACAGTGCAATAAAAATCAGAACCGGATACTTGAGTGAATAAAGTTCATCATGGAACAAATAATAACAGAACCAACTGTGAATCATCCACATATTCATTGAGTAGGCACCCAAGAAAGCCAAGACATTATCAAGATATACAGATCTGGGACACAGGAGCAGCAAACAGATCAAAAGGAATTCATAACCGAAGAAGTGATAGTTTACAAGGCATTTAAGAACAATCAGACCAATCAGAAGGGAAATTATTACGATTGATGATATACCTTTACGGTCAGTGAACTCCTTGATTTTATTGAAAATGCCATACTGAGCAGCAACAACTCCAAGTCCAAAGTCAAAGCAGAGTCTCCCCGTGTCAAGCAATATGCGGATTATATAAGGATTATTGGCATAATGACCCAATTTCATTAATGCCGCTGAGGATGCGATCCTGATCAGAAGGCAGGCTCCTAAAAATATCCACACATTGCATTTCCTTGAAATCTTAAAAATCCATGGGCTTATGATGGACAGTACAATGAACGGTGGGAGAAACCACATTTCCGCATTGTAAGAAATATTGTAACCAATCAGGTTTTTTATAAAGATCACCGGATTGAAAGGATACCGATCCGGATATAATATGAATCC
>CAZFRT010000168.1:0-2329 GCA_964521455.1 uncultured Azospirillum sp. | reverse complement strand
ATGTTATTACCGGTACGATTAAAGCAAACTTCCCGACCCGTATCAGTTTTCAGGTTACTTCCAAAATTGACAGCCGGACGATTTTGGGCGAGCAAGGGGCCGAACAACTTCTCGGTCGAGGAGATATGCTTTATATGCCGGCCGGACAACGTCCGATACGTGTACACGGAAGTTTTGTTAAAGATAGTGAAGTTGAGAAAATTGTTGAATTTTTGAAATCTCAGAAGGCTCCGGAGTATGTGGAAGCTGTTACACAAGGCGAGCTTAACGAAAAAGACAAAGGCTCGGTTTTTGATAAAGGCGATTTTGGCGGCGGAGACAGTGATGATGATCTGTATCGTCAGGCGGTAGAGATTGTTCGGAATGACAAAAAGGCTTCAACCAGCTATATTCAACGCCGGTTGCGTATCGGTTACAACCGAGCAGCCTCTATTATTGACCGTATGGAAGAAGAGGGTGTTGTTTCAGCGGCAGATCATGTCGGACGCAGAGAAGTTCTTTAGCATTAAAGAAAAAAGACCTTCGAACGAAGGTCTTTTTTGTTTTAAATCTACATAATTTTATTTGGTTACAACGACCATAGCTTCTCTTAAAATGCGATCGTTAATCATATATCCGGTTTGGACTTCGGCGATGATTGTTCCGGCCGGTTTGCTTTTGTCTTCAACTTCCTGAATTACCTGATGGAAATTGGGGTCAAAAACAGTGTTCAGAATTTCCATTTTTTTGATGCCGAATTTATCGAAAACTTTCATTAATTCACTTTCCGTCAATTCCACACCTTTAAGCAAAGCTTCGCAGTTTTCATTGCTGTTTTCCGTAACGGCGGCAATTGCACGGTGAAGATTGTCGGCAACCGGAAGCATATCTTTGGCAAAAGATGAAACGGCGTATTTGTTGTTTTTTTCAATTTCCTGAGCACAGCGTTTTTTGGTGTTTTCGGCATCGGCATAAGCCCGAAGGAAATCTTCTTTTAATCGGCGGTTTTCCGCTTTAAGTTTTTCCAGTTCTTCGTCGGTTTCAACTTCCTCTTCAATAGGGGTTTCCTCAGAGATTTCTTCAACGGCTTCGTTAAGTTCTTCTTCTAAAATTTCGTCCTCGTTTTGGAAGTCTTTTTTATCCTTTTTCATCTTTTTCCTCTTTAAATTATTTTACAAGGCGTGTATATATTAGAAAATTTAGTGATTAAAGTATAACAAGTCAAGAGCAGAAGTTTTTTATAACTTAAAAAGCTATACTTTTGTAAAAAAAGTTGTTATAATGTGCTTAATTATTTTTAGATGTTGAGAGATTAAAAATGGTACAGTCGTCCGCTGCTTCAGAAAGTCAAAGTATTTGTAAGCCTCTGCCAAAAGGTTTTAATAAGAAAAAGTTTCTCGTTACTTACAATGTTGTTAATAATCCCAATCTCTCAGAAATTCAAAATCTTGCCAAAAAACAGTGCTTGGGCAAGAATGAGTGGCCGGTAATTGATAAAATCAATGCGTGGATGATTTCCTCGGAAACAGCAACTTTTATGAAGTGGGGCGGTTTGGGAATGATTGCTTCCGAATTGCCGGAAGTTTTTAATTGTGCATATGAAAAAAATGGGGATAGTCTTTGTGTGGTTACGCCTATGTATTTGGGTGATACCGGCAAGAAAAAAGCCCGTTTGGACGGAGATGTTTATTTCGGGGCGGAAAAGGCTTCAACCAAAGTTAAAGAAATCAAGGTTATAGATGTTCCGTTTATCGGTGATAAACACACTCTGGTAAAAAATAAGGTTAAGGTTTATGTCGGCAAATTCGGTGATACCGATTATATCTTTTTGAGTAATGATCGTTTCTTTTCCATTAATCCTCATAAAAATAATCCTTCCGCTCAAGATGGATGTTATATTTATAATGAATTCGGTATTGATGAGGTTGAGCGGTTTGCCTTTTTCTCTAAAGCCGTTTATATTTTAATTAAAGATATTTTTGAAAATAAAATAAAAGAAATTTCCCGTCCTAATGTTCTGATTGCCAATGATTGGCACAGTGGAGCCCTTTCCGGACTGATGAAATATTTTACCGTTGCACAAAAAGATGTCTGCAAAATGGATGCTCTTTTGGCCGATGAATTAAAATCATTGCCGGTAATCCACGTGGCTCATCATTTGGGATATCAGGGGTGGGATTATGAAAATACGGCAAAAATATTGAACTCTTTGTATGAAAACATGGCAACGGTTGTTTTCAAAAATGCCAAAGCGATTAAAAACTCCAATCCGAGAGCGACAAACACCTTAATTGTTTATGACTGCTACAATCAGGCTTCCTGCAATTTTCACCTTGCAGACAGAGTGGTT
>CAZFRT010000167.1:0-2387 GCA_964521455.1 uncultured Azospirillum sp. | reverse complement strand
ATGCATAATCACGGTAGATCCGCGAACGGCAAAAGCGCGTGAATCTGTTGCACCGCCGATATGTTCAAATTCAATTTCTTTTCCCAAAATTTGTTCGGCAAAATGTTTATAATCCAAAATGTAAGGATTGTTTTCATCCATAACAACCGGAGTACTTTCGGAAGATATTTTATAAGTCACGCCGTTAACCATGCAGCTGTCGAGATTCTTTTTCAGATTCTCTACACTAGAGGTCTCTGTCAAACGAAAGTCCAAAACAGCTTCAGCTTCACCGGCAATAATATTAGAAACCTCGCCGCCTTTCATAATAGCCACATGAACCGTATCAATCCATTTATCTTTCGGCTGATTGCCGCCCTTTGAATAATAAGGATAAAGCTTGCGAATATTCGCTAAAGTCTGCATTAATAGTTCATTGGCATCAACACCGTCCCAAGGGGTGGAGCCATGAGCCGCTTCTCCTTTAGCTGTAATTTTAACAAAAACCGGATTTTTGCATTTTGTGACAATTTTTAAAATATCACCGCCGACATCGTTATCCAAAACAATCTTGGCTTTCAGGTCGGGATGTGCTTCCATAAAGGCATGAGTGCTCTTTGAACCCTTTTCCTCATCAGTAGACAGGATGATGGCAAATTTAAGCGGAAGTTTATTTGCCAAAACATGCTCAAGAGAGTTCAGCGCTACAGCAGCAAAAGATTTCATATCCAAGGAACCGCGCCCGAAGAGTTTTCCGTCTTTAATATAAGGCAAAAACATTTCATCTGCGGCAGGAACAACATCTAAATGCCCCAGACAGATAACATCATACTCTGTTGTTTCTTCATTTGCTAAAAACAAAACGGGAGAAACGTTCGGATATTCATAAATACCACCTTTAACCGGATAGTCTTTCAGCAGATTTTTGGCATATTCCAAGCATTTTTTTATTTCCGGTAAATTTCCGGTTTCTGTACGAAATTTCATCAGATTCTGTGCAACGTCGATGACCTTCATATTTTTTGTCCTTTGCTCATATTTTTACGTTTTATTCATTATATGTAGTCATAATATAGGCAAATAAAATAATAAATAATTAAAAGGGGACAAAAATGAAGACAGTATTCTTAACCCTGACTGTTCTGATGTTGTCATTTACTCAGGCTTTAGCGCAAACACTGCCCGATGAAGGCGAGAGCGGTTTGGCCTTGCCTCGTTTTGCATCTTTGCGTTCCAATCACATCAATGCCCGCTCAGGTCCGGGAGCACGTTATCCGATAGAATGGGTATATATGCAGAAAATGGCTCCGGTTGAAATTAAGGCAGAATTTGAGCTCTGGCGAAAAATTAAAGATTGGCAAGGCTCTGAAAGCTGGGTTCACAAATCCATGTTGAGTGGCAAACGCAGCGTAAAAGTTATCTCTCCGGGAGAAAATAATATATATAATAAAGCCGATTACAAATCCAGAATCATTGCCAAAGTTGAAGATGAGGTTGTCGGCGAAGTTATAAAATGTCCGGCCGAAAGTGCTTTTTGTCTCATAAAGTTTGATTCGATTGAAGGTTGGGTTCCTAAAGGCAATTTGTTTGGAATTTATCCGAATGAAGTCATCAGTTAAAATAAAAGCTCCTGAAGAGGGAGCTTTTATTTTATAATTTAATCCAAAGTTGGGGTTGCTTAAAAGGGCTTTTTGTGGCATAATAAAAAAGTAAGTTAAAGAGGTTCACTGGTACCTCAAATTAAATCTCCGCGAAAATTAGATTTTTTAAGCAACTGAATACATCACGAAAAAGGCTCCGGAAAAAACGGAGCCTTTTTTGTCATTTAAGTTTTTTAGTTTCCTGATTTGATTTTTTCAATCAATTCTTTAACGGAAGGAATCCCGTTACGATACAACGGATCTGTTGCAAAACGATAAACCTGATGACCAGCAAACAGCAGATTATCCATAATACTGCCGTTGTGACTGACCTCGTAAAGAGTCTTATGAATACAATAAGAACGCGGATCAGGAATTTTGCCTGTTGTTCCGTTAGCTTGAGACCAGGTTGAGAACTGGCACTGAGACAAACAACCGACACAATTAGCCCGATCAAGTTTCATTTGTTTCCAATCGTCAGGAGACAAAAAGACCAAAGTATTATCCGGTGTTTCCTTAATTTCAGTCAATCCGGCCTGTTTTTGACGATTAGCTTTTTCAACATCATCAGCTTTAATGTAATAAGTTTTCGATTCGCTGATTTTCAGCGGAAAACAAAATTCCGGATTCTGCTCTGTTGAGTAAGAGATTTCACCATTCTTGCGCTCAATCAACTTTTCTAAGAAGGTATTTTTGATTGCAGAAGAGAAAAATCCGGTCGGGCTGAATCTCTGTAAAATAACATCTCCTTTTTTGAGCTGAAGCATC
>CAZFRT010000166.1:0-2396 GCA_964521455.1 uncultured Azospirillum sp. | reverse complement strand
TTTGTCTAGTAATCTGGTCATATCAATAGACGCTATGGGGGGAGATAATTCCCCTCGAGTTGTCATAGAAGGTCTGGCTATTGCCACTAAAAAAAATCCCGATGTTCGTTTTCTTTTATTCGGAGATGAGGCAAAAGTCCTTCCAATTTTAAACGCTTATCCTTCATTAAAAAAAGTTTGTGAGATTCGCCACTGTAACGAAGTCGTTCGCAATGACGACAAGCCGTCTCAGGTTATTCGTAACCGTAACACCAGTATGTATATGGCGATTGATGCGGTTCGGAAAGGCGAGGCAAAAGCTATTGTCTCTGCCGGAAATACCGGTGCTTTAATGGCTATTTCCAAACTTACCTTGAAGACAATTCAAAAGATACATCGTCCGGCTATCGTCAGTATTATGCCGCACCAATATGGTAAATACATAATGCTTGACCTTGGTGCCAATACGGAATGTGATGCCTTGAATTTGGCTGAATTTGCCCTGATGGGAAATATCTTGGCCAAACATGCTCTTGGTTTGGAGCGTCCGCGTGTTGCGTTATTGAATATCGGTGCCGAGGAAATGAAGGGTAAGGAAGAAATTCGTCATGCGGCCCAGATTATCAAAAATTCCCACATGAATATTGACTTTATCGGTTATGTTGAACCGCACGATATTCCAAATGGTGTGGCTGATGTAATTGTGGCAGATGGTTTTACCGGAAATATTGCTCTCAAATCCATTGAAGGAACGGCACGCCTGATTTTAAGACTGCTCAAAAACTCGGTCAAAAAATCCCTCTTTGCAAAAATAGGGTTGCCTTTTATGTTGGGAGTCGGTCTCAGTTTGAAAAAAACTATGGACCCGAGACTGTATAACGGAGCAATGTTTGTCGGACTTAACGGTTTATCTGTTAAAAGTCATGGCGGAACAGATGCTTTGGGATATTCCGTTGCCGTGAGCAATGCCATAAAGTTGGTGCGTCAGGACTTTGTTTCTACAATTAAAAATGAATTAGAAAATGTAGATTTGGACTTATTATCTCAGGAAATTATATATGACTCTTATTAGATCTGAAATTATTGGCTTTGGACATTATCTTCCAAATAAAGTTTTAACAAATGACGATTTGTCTCAAATGGTTGAAACAAGCGATGAATGGATTAGTACCCGTACCGGAATTAAATCTAGACATATTGTTGAAAATGAATTAACTTCAGATATGGCTTTAAAAGCGGCTTCTAATGCATTGAAAGTTGCCGGAATTTCCGGTGAGGAGGTTGAGCTTGTTGTCGTTGCGACAGTAACGCCGGATAACACAACACCGGCAATGTCCAGCAAAATTTCTGCTGCTTTGGGAACAAAACCGGGAACCCCGACATTTGATATGTCTGCAGCTTGTTCAGGTTTTGTATATGCCTTGACAATGGCTGATAACATGATTCGTTTGGGACAGGTTAAAACAGCGGTCGTTATCGGAGCGGAGAGTCTTTCTAAAATTACGGATTGGACAGATCGCAATACCTGCGTTTTGTTTGGAGACGGTGCAGGTGCCGTTGTCTTGAGAGCTAAAGAAGGACAGGGAACTTCTGCTGATACCGGAATTTTGGCAACCAAGATTTTTGCGGATGGTTCTCACTATGACAGTTTGAAGACAACAGGCGGTGTTGCCAGCACGCAAACTTCCGGATTTATCTTTATGGATGGAAAGGAAGTCTTCAAGTATGCGATTAACTCATTGACGCAAGCTGCTGAAGAAACGATGAAAATGGTCGGCGTATCTTCTTCGGATATTGATTGGTTGATTCCTCATCAGGCTAATATCCGCATTATTGATGGGGTGGGCAAAAAGTTGGAGCTTCCGGAAGAAAAAGTCATTGTTACGGTTGACCATCACGGAAACACCTCTGCCGCTTCCATCCCTTTAGCTTTATCTGAAAGTTATGCTTCAGGTAAGCTGAAAAAAGGAGATTTAGTTTCTCTAACAGCTATGGGTGCCGGTTTCACTTGGGGTGGGGCTCTGGTCAGAATTTAAGGAAAATATCTGTTTAATAAATATATATGCCTCTTGTCATTATATTGATTATGATATAATCCTGTTCATGAAAAATAACATGATAATTTAAGTATAATTAAGGAAAGTGGATATGAAAACAATTACTCGTGCGGATGTTGCTGAGACAATTTATGAAGAAGTCGGTTTATCTCGTAAAGATTCTAATGATATTTTAGATATGATTTTGGATGAAATGGTTCAGGAATTGTCAAAGGGCAATGATGTTAAATTGTCCTCTTTCGGCACTTTTTCTCTTAGAGATAAAAAAGCTCGTGCCGGACGTAATCCGAAAACCGGTGTTGATGGGGGGACGGGTGGTGGTTGTCTTTTGCCCGCGCGGCTGGAGGATTAAGCGGACCG
>CAZFRT010000165.1:0-2432 GCA_964521455.1 uncultured Azospirillum sp. | reverse complement strand
AATCGTTCCTATGTTGCAGTGAGGCTTGTTGCGCTCAAATTTCTCTTTTGCCATTTAGACATACTCCAAATTTAATTAAATTGTTTTAAGTGGGCAGAGGCTCATCCTCTGCCCGATTTTAATGATTAAGCGTTCTTTGCTTTCACTTTTTCAGCAATATCTCTCGGTACTTCAGCATAATGGTCAAATACCATTGTGAACTGAGCACGACCTTGAGACAAAGAACGAAGGGTATTAACGTAACCGAACATGTTAGCTAAAGGAACCATAGCGTCAATCACTCTGGCATTAGCTCTCTGATCCATACCGTTTACCAAACCACGACGAGAGTTCAGGTCGCCGATGATATCACCCATATATTCTTCCGGAGTAACAACTTCAACCTTCATTACCGGCTCCAACAACTTAGCATCGGCCTGACGCATACCTTCACGGAAGGCAGCACGAGCAGCGATTTCAAAGCACATAACGTTAGAGTCAACTTCGTGATATGCACCATCATACAGAGTACATTTAACACCGGTTACAGGATATCCGGCAAGAACACCGGCATCCATAGCTGTTCTCAAACCTTTTTCAACACCCGGAATGTATTCCTTCGGAACGTTACCGCCGACAACAGTGTTGTTAAATTCAAATCCGGTATAACCTTCCATAGGTTCAAATTTGATTTTAACCTTAGCAAACTGACCGGCACCACCGGATTGCTTTTTGTGAGTATATTCGATATCACAAGGTTTTGTGATAGTTTCACGATAAGCAACTTGAGGTTCACCGACATTAGCATCAACTTTGAATTCACGTTTCAAACGGTCAACGATGATTTCCAAGTGCAATTCACCCATACCCTTAATAATGGTTTGACCACTGTCAGGATCTGAAGAAACTTTGAAAGAAGGGTCTTCCATAGCCAATCTGGACAATGCCAAACCCATTTTTTCAACATCAGCTTTAGTTTTCGGTTCAACGGCCAATTCAATAACCGGATCAGGGAATTCCATATTTTCCAAGACAATCGGTTTAGACTGATCACAAAGAGTATCACCTGTGGTGGTATCTTTCAAACCGGCTAAAGCGATAATATCGCCTGCATGAGCTTCTTTGAGGTCTTCACGTTTATTTGAATGCATCAGGAGCATACGGCCAACGCGTTCTTTTTTATCTTTAACAGAGTTATAGATATAAGAACCTGCAGTCATTGTACCTGAATAAATACGAGTAAAGGTCAAAGAACCAACGAACGGGTCATTCATAATTTTGAATGCCAAAGCGGCTAAAGGTTCGCTATCATCAGGACGTCTAATTTCTTCAACATCTGTATCCGGTTTAACACCTTTAATAGCAGGAATATCCAACGGAGAAGGCAGATAGTCGATAACAGCATCCAACAAAGGCTGAACACCCTTGTTCTTAAATGCAGTACCACAGAAAACAGGAACGAAATCCTGAGCAATAGTACCCTTACGGATACATTTTTTCAAAGTTTCAACAGAAACTTCTTTGCCTTCCAGATAATCTTCCATAGCCTGTTCATCTTCTTCAACGGCCATTTCAACCAACTGATGATGATATTCTTCGGCTTTATCTTTCAAATCAGCCGGAATTTCCTGAATTTCAATCGGAGAATCTGCAGTATCACCGGTATAAACAATTGCTTTCATATTCAGCAAGTCAACAACACCGCGAAATTCGGATTCGGCACCGATTGGGAGTTGCATAGCCAAAGGACGAGCACCTAAACGGTCAACAATCATATCTAAGCAACGATAGAAGTTTGCACCGATACGGTCCATTTTGTTGCAGAAACAAATACGAGGGACACCATATTTATCAGCTTGTCTCCAAACTGTTTCAGACTGCGGTTCAACACCGGCAACAGAGTCAAATACGGTAATAGCACCGTCCAATACACGCAAAGAACGTTCAACTTCAACAGTGAAGTCAACGTGTCCCGGAGTATCAATAAGATTGATTCTGTGATCTTTCCAGAAACAGGTTGTTGCAGCGGAAGTAATGGTAATACCACGTTCCTGCTCCTGTTCCATCCAGTCCATGGTTGCGGCACCTTCGTGCACTTCACCGATCTTATGTGTTTGACCGGTGTAGTACAAAATACGCTCACTGGTAGTAGTTTTACCGGCATCAATGTGAGCCATGATACCGATATTTCTGTACATTTCCAACTTATGTGTACGAGCCATTTTGTTTTTCCTATAATAGAATTAGAACTTGTAGTGAGAGAATGCTTTGTTAGCTTCGGCCATTTTGTGAGTATCTTCACGTTTCTTAACGGCAGAACCTTTGTTTCCGAAAGCATCTAACAATTCATTAGCAAGTCTTTCAGTCATTGTTGTTTCCGAACGCTTCTTAGCGGCATCAATAATCCAGCGGATAGCCAAAGCCTGACGACGGTCAGCTCTAACTTCGCAAGG
>CAZFRT010000164.1:0-2477 GCA_964521455.1 uncultured Azospirillum sp. | reverse complement strand
ACGATTTTTTTTGTTCGAAGAATTGACATGCTTTTGATGAGCCTTCGGGATTACTCAAGAGCGAAACTAAGCTAAAATTGGTGTCTCTTATATAGGAGAATCCTTGTTAATAAGAAGCTTTTATTAAATACTCAGAGAGTTGTGAACATATTTATTGACATCTGGAAAATAATTTAATATCTTGGCGGCAATGTGCAGAGGTGCTTTGCATTCTGCGTTCTCTTTGTTGGTGTCAGCAAGAGGAATGTTTTGAAATTTTTTTATAGTGGATAGGATCCATGGCAAAAGTTAGTCCAATACAGTTTTTTAGACAAGTAAAGCAGGAAGTCAAGAAAGTTACTTGGCCAACCAGAAAAGAAGTTTTGCAAACGTCGACAATGGTTATCATTTTGGTATCAATTGCCGCAGCTTTCTTTTTCTTTGTTGATCAGATTCTCGGTTGGATGGTGCAGTTAATATTTGGTCTTGGAGTTTAGTCGTATGTCAGCACGTTGGTATGTCCTTCATGTCTATTCCGGTTCGGAGAAAAAAGTTGCCGAATCTATTCGTGAGCAAGCCGTTTTGAAAAAAATGGAAGATAAAATTCTGGAAGTTATTGTTCCGACGGAAGATGTTGTTGAAGTTAAAAAAGGTACAAAGGTAAATAGTGAACGCAAGTTCTTTCCCGGTTATGTTTTGATTAAGATGGAAATGTCTGACGATTGTTGGCATGTTGTCAAAAACACTCCGAAAGTTACCGGTTTCTTAGGCAGTCGTAATAAACCGCAACCGATTACCGAAGCTGAGGCTCAACGCATTATTACTCAAATGCAGGATGGTGTTGAGAGACCTCAGACGGTTGTTGATTATGAAGTTGGTGAGCAAATTCGTGTTGTTGACGGTCCGTTTGCTTCTTTTGTTGGATTGGTTGAAGATGTTGATGCCGAAAAGACCCGTTTGAAAGTTTCAGTTTCTATTTTCGGACGTTCCACTCCGGTTGAGTTGGAATTTTCACAGGTAGAGAAAATTTAACAGCGAATATCTTTAAATAAAAAAAGTTCTCGTCAGGAGAACTTTTTTCATATCAAGGAGAAGAAAATGTTTAAGAACTTTATTAATGAATTCAAAAAATTTGCAATGAGAGGCAATGTCATTGATATGGCTGTCGGTATTATCATCGGTGCTGCTTTCGGTAAAATTGTCGACTCTTTGGTTAAAGACGTTATTATGCCACCTATCGGTTTGGTTTTGGGGAAAGTTGATTTCTCAAATTTATTTGTGGTTTTGAAAGACGGTGCTGAGAAAGCCGGTCCGTATGTGTCTTTGGATGCCGCTCAGAATGCTGGTGCCATTACAATGAACATCGGTCTGTTTGTTAACGCTATTATCAGTTTTACAATCGTGGCTTTTGCCGTTTTCATTTTGATTAAGGCTATTAACGAACTTCAGGCTAAGATGTTGAAACAGGAAGCTGCCGCTGAGGCAAAAAAAGCTCCGACGACAAAAAAATGTCCTTACTGTTGTTCCGAGATTGCCATTGAGGCTGTTAAGTGTCCGCACTGTACATCTGATTTGGAAGTCTCCAAGAAATCTAAAAAATAAAGAAAGCCCTCTTCGGAGGGCTTTTTAATTTTTATGTGATTTTTCTGAATCGAATCAAAGACTTGAATCGGAAAATTTTTGAAAAAAATACTTGCAAATTGAATCGGTTGTGGTATACAAGGGCGACTCTGAAGGGGAGGAATCTACCCTGAAGGAGTGCGAATCGTGAATTTTAATTAATTTTGTGGGAGGCGAGCCATCGTCTTGTTACCACAAAACCTAACAGAGGTATGAAAATGGCTAAGTCTAAAAAGAAAATTTTAGGATTAATCAAGCTTCAAATCCCTGCCGGAAAGGCTAATCCTTCTCCGCCAGTTGGTCCTGCTTTGGGTCAAAAAGGCTTGAACATTATGGAATTCTGCAAAGCATTCAATGCTGCCACACAGAAAATGGAACCGGGTATTCCTGTTCCGGTTGTTATTACAGCCTATGAAGACAAATCTTTTACTTTTGAAACAAAACTTCCGCCGGTTTCTTATTATATTAAGAAAGCTGCTAATGTTAAGTCTGCTTCAAAAGAGCCGGGTAAAGTTGTTGCCGGACAGATTACAATTGCTCAGGTTAAAGAAATTGCCGAAGCTAAGTTGCCGGATTTGAACTGTTCTACAGTTGAGTCTGCCATGAACATGGTTAAAGGTCAGGCTGTTTCTATGGGTATTAAGGTTGTGGAGTAGTATGATGCAGGGAAAAAGAATCGTAAACGCTTACAAAACAGTTGATAAAAATCAGGCTTATGCTTTGAATGAAGCTGTTAAAATCGTTAAAACAAATGCTACTGCTAAATTTGACGAAACAATTGATGTCGCTATCAATCTGGGTGTAGATCCGAAACACGCCGACCAAATGGTTCGCGGTGTTTGTGCTCTGCCTCACGGTACAGGTAAAACCATCCGCGT
>CAZFRT010000163.1:2165-2480 GCA_964521455.1 uncultured Azospirillum sp. | reverse complement strand
GTGGCCAGTACACATACACCGGTCTTGTTCTTCTCATCTAAAGGTCTGGTTTATAAGATGAAGGTTTATAAACTGCCTTTGGGTTCTCCGACATCAAAAGGTAAGCCGTTTATTAACCTGTTGCCTTTAGATGCAGGCGAAACCATTACGACAATTATGAAATTGCCGGAGAATGAGGCTGAATGCAAAGATTTGTCTATTATGTTTGCGACTGCATCGGGTAATGTTCGTCGCAACTCGTTGATGGATTTTGTTAATGTTCAGTCAAACGGTAAAATTGCGATGAAACTTGATGACGGTGATAAGTTGATTAAC
>CAZFRT010000163.1:0-2155 GCA_964521455.1 uncultured Azospirillum sp. | reverse complement strand
ACTGAGGCAGAAGACGTGTTGTTAGCCGCAAAGAGCGGTAAGTGCATTCGCTTCCCTGTTGATGAAGTACGTGTATTTGTCGGTCGTAATTCTACCGGTGTCAGAGGCATCAAGTTGAGCGGTGGTGATGCGGTTGTTTCAATGTCTATTTTGGGACACTGTGATGCAACGTCGGAAGAACGTGATGAGTATTTGAAGATTTCTTCTGCTATGAAGCGTATTCAGGTTGAACGCGGTGGTGATTGCGAAGTAAGCTTTGCTGATACCGGTGTTGAAATGACGGTTTTGACAGCTGAAAAATTCGCCGAGATGAAGGAAAAAGAACAGTTTATCTTGTCTGTTACAACAACAGGTTATGGTAAGCGTTCGTCATCTTATGAATATCGCGTAACCGGGCGTGGCGGACAGGGTATTGCCAATATGGAAATGTCTGCTCGCAATAAAGAAATTGCCAGTTCGTTTCCGATTGAAGATGATAACCAGATTATGATGGTAACCGATGCCGGTAAGCTTATTCGTATGCCGGTTGAAGATATCCGAATCGCCGGACGCAAAACACAAGGTGTGATTTTGTTCCGTACAGCAGACAACGAAAAGGTTGTTTCGGTTACAAAGTTGGAAGCTGATGCAGATGATGAAGAAGAGCTTGAAGCAGAGGAAGGTTCCGAAGTTTTAGGCGAAAGCATTTCTGAATTTGATGATACGGAAGCGGTGGTTGAAGAACCGGAAGTCGTTTCTGAAGATCAGGAATAATTATTGAAAAGGATGCCGCCGGTTAGATTTAGCCGGCGGTTTTTGGGGAGATGAGATATGCCTTTTTTGACAATAAAAACAAATGGATTTTGTAATGATAATACTTTAGCTGAAAAAGCGGCAGCTTTGGCAGCGGAGGTTTTAGGAAAGCCGTTAAAGGTTGTAGCTGTTGATTTGACATATAATGCACAGATGGCATTTGACGGTAGTCAGAAAAAAACAGGAGCGTGGATTGAATTGGCATCCATCGGGTTTAAAGATAAGGCTTTGGTTGTGGCCGCTTTGACCGAATTTGCTCTTGAAAATTTTAAGGCTGAGCGTGATTTGGTTTGTGTACGACTGATTGATTTATTGCCAAATGATGTGGCTCATGGGGGCAGACTTTTAGGGTAAAAAAAAGCGGCTGAGGTAAGCCGCTTTTTTTTAATCGCCGTTTGTTTTATAAAAACGTTCCATTAGTGATGGTCTTTTTTTTGACATATTTTCTTTCATGGCTTTAGTATTTATGAGGCGCTTAGATGCTTGTAATCGATCTCTGAATTCTTCTTCGTTCAGTGAGTTCGTTTCCATTTGATAAGGGTTTATGAAACTATACGCTATAGCTAAAGTTTCTTCGGTAATTTCTAAGGTGCTGTTGCCGCCGCGATGTTGAAAACGGTTGTATGAGGATACGATGCGCGAGCGTGTTTCGGTAAGCCGTTGCTTTTCATCAGGTGAGGCTTTTTCAGGTTTATCAAATTCTAGTTCTACAGCACCATCATTATCGGTCAGAAATAAAGGTGGTAAATAGGCTTCAGATTCAGGAGTGTGATATTGCCGTAGTTTTAAAAGATTTTCATGTGTAATGATTGAGTTTTCTGAATTGTCTGCAGCAGCAAAGTCAATAATGATATTTTCGGGGTTTTTAGTGCAAACGACACGGTATCTGTTCATTATCCGGTTCCTTATTTAAGTTTACAAGATGTTATCACAAATTTTGTCTAAAATCAAGAGAGGATTAAGGAAATCAAACAGATGACTTTCGTTCGTTTACTCAAATCAAGTAATTTAGAGGCGACAAAAAACCACCCGGAAGGGTGGTGAAAATAAGGACGACTGTCTGATAGGGTACTCCCGCAAAGCTGGTTCTCCTCGCGTCGTAAGGTTTGCGCATCTTAAAATCGCGCGCGCCAACTATCCGTTCCGAACAGACAGCGTCTGTCCAACCGACAGTATGAACTCAATAAAAAAACCACCCGGAAGGGTGGTTTTTTTATTGGCTCCGACTGTCTGATTCGAACAGACGACCGATCGGTTAACAGCCGATTGCTCTACCGCTGAGCTAAGTCGGAATAATACGGTAAATTGTGGAGGCCGGTACCGGAATTGAACCGATGTACAAGGATTTGCAGTCCTCTGCATG
>CAZFRT010000162.1:0-2485 GCA_964521455.1 uncultured Azospirillum sp. | reverse complement strand
CCATTCCATACGTCAAAAAACTATTGGAGTTTTATAAGAAAAATATCAAACTCGAATTGACTGAGTAAAATTAAAGCCCGCTTGGAAAAGCGGGCCTTGTTTTTTATGCGATGTTTTCGAATTCTTGTTTGAGGGTACGTTCAAACATGCTGCGGATGGTACTTTTAATATCCGCGTTTTCATAAACACCCTTATACAATGCTTGGCAAATCGGCATGTCAATACCTTCTTTATCGGCAATGATTTTAACCGCTTTCAAAGTTGCCACACCCTCCGCTAATTTTCCGAAGTTTTCGCCTTTGGCGAACATTTCGCCGAAAGTGCGGTTATGGCTGTATTTTGAAAATAATGTTGCCTCATAATCACCAAGGTGGGATAAACCGTATGCTGTATGCGGATTCCCTCCGAAATAACTAATAAAACGGCCGACTTCAACCGGAGCACGAGCCATTAAAGCTCCTTTCAGACCATACCACTCTAAACCGTCCAAAATACCGGCGGCAATACCGATAACATTTTTCAAGGCGGCACCGATTTGGTTTCCTATCAAGTCGGAACCATAATACAAACGAATTAATTCACTTTGCATCATTTTTATAATCCGGTCTTTTACCGCATCTTCATCACTGTCAATAACCGCACAAGACGGAACACCCTTCATGTAGTCTTGAACGTGTCCCGGACCGGCTAAAATGGCAATATGAATATCTTGTTTGATTTCTTCTCTCATAACTTCAAACAAGGTTTTGGCACTAGGCTCTTCCAAGCCTTTCATTGCCAAAAGAAAGGTTTTGCCGTTGATATCATATCCGTTCAATTGTTTACAAAGAGAACGGAAATGTTGGCAGCCAATAGAGATAATAATAAAATCATTTTTCAAAACATCTGCAATATCCGCATGAAGTTCCATATTATCGGCAAGCGTCAAATACGGGTTTTTGCGAGTTTCTTTCAGTTCAATAAAATTTGGGGAAGTTGGAATATCATACATATCGACTTTGTTGGCAAAATGCGTTGCGGCGTAGTATCCGAGAAAAGTCCCCCAGCGTCCGCAGCCGATAAGTGAAATATTTGTCATAATCAGTCCTCTTATAAAGTTTATATAGAATAAATCTTTTGTAACTTAAGTTTTTATTTAATGCAATGCAGATTGTCCAACAACACACAGTTTGTCGCAAGGAAGAAAATGGAAAAAATTTAGCAAGAACCTTTTTTAACGTGTTGGCGACCGACAATGGCATTAATATGGTCAAATTCTTCAAAAGAATGATATGCGTAGTCATAACTCTTCTTGTCACAGTCATAAAAAACCTGATTCGCCAGAGTTTTAATTGCGTTGTCAATACGTTGAAAGGCTTGATTGTAGTCTTGATTATAATTATTTTTTGTGCGTTTTTTAACCAAATCATGGTATGCCGATATAACCTTTGCGGTTTCATCAGCGGAATTGGCATACCCTTTTTCTTCAAAGTCCCGCATAATTTGTGCGGTCGTTTGATAAAAACATTTATTCGTCAGAATGCTTTTCTGCTTTTTATTGTTACTATCAATAATCATGATAAAACATCCGTCATTTATTCCGTAGGCATTATGTAACACACAATTCTTAATTTTGCAAGTGTTTAGCTTCAATAATTCTCAGCAAATTCACTCATTAATCCAAGCGTATAACAGATGGCGTTAAAAATAGGTTAAAAAAAAGCCTCCCCGAAGGGAGGCTCAAGGATTACTCGACGTTTCCGAACGGGTTAACCACTTTCTCTTCCTGAGATTTTCTCAGATCAAACAAATTGAGGAAAACGGCGGAAACATAAATTGAAGAATATGTTCCCACAATAATACCCCAAACAATGGTGAAAGAGAAGCTACGAAGCGTATCTCCGCCGAAAATGAACAGAGCCAAAGCGGCGAGCATCGTTGTCAGACCGGTTAAAATCGTTCTTGAGAAGATGTCGTTGATGCTCTTGTTCAATAACTCATATTGCGGCATTTTTTTGTACTTGCGAAGATTTTCGCGAATACGGTCATAAGTAACCACAGTATCGTTGACGGAATAACCGGCCAAAGTCAAAATGGCGGCAACTGTTGTCAGGCTAAAGTCAAACCCAAACAGGGATAGCAAGCCGACAGTGGTCAATACATCATGTATCAAGCCGACCATGGCACCGAGGGCAAACTGCCACTCAAAACGGAACCAAATGTATACCGAAATAGCCAGAATGGCGATAACAGAAGCGATAATACCAGCTTTCTTAAGCTCATCGCCGACTTGTGGTCCAACCAGTTCTACCTTGCGGTACTCATAATCACTTCCGAGGATAGATTTGATTTTGTTGACTACTGCCATTTGTTCTTTTTCGTTCAGTTCTTTGGCTTGAGCACGAATCATGATTTCATCGCCGTTTTCGCCGATTGTCTGGAGATTGACACCGATGATTTGGTTTATCACCAAGTTGTTGACCTCGAAATCCTGCCGCGCCTTGAA
>CAZFRT010000161.1:0-2594 GCA_964521455.1 uncultured Azospirillum sp. | reverse complement strand
GACTATTACGTTATCTCAATATCTGATGAAACACCCGAAAGTTGACACCATTTTAGCAACCGGCGGTCCGGGAATGGTTAAAGCGGCTTATACTTCCGGAAAACCAGCCCTCGGCGTGGGTGCCGGAAACGTTCCTGCCGTTATTGATGAAACCGCTGAAATTAAACCGGCTGTTTCTTCCGTTCTTATCAGTAAGACTTTCGATAACGGTATGATTTGTGCTTCTGAGCAATCTATTGTTGTTGTCAAAAATGTTTATGATGATGTTAAAAACGAATTTATTACTCGCGGGGCTTATTTCCTGACTGACAAAGAAAAGAAAGCTTTAAGCAAAATTCTCTTGATGGAAGACGGACATGTTAACCCTGCCATTGTCGGACAAAGAGCAACCAAAATTGCAGAAATGGCCGGCATCAAAGTCCCGGAATACACAAAGGTTTTGATTGCGGAAGTTTCTGAAATCGGTCCGAAAGAGCCTTTTTCTGCAGAAAAACTTTCTCCGGTTTTGGCAATGTATAAAGCCAATGATTTTGAAGATGCCGCCGCAAAAGCTCATTCTTTGGTTTTGTTCGGTGGAGCCGGACACACGGCTGTTTTATACACCAACCCGAACAACAAAGACAGAATCACTCATTACGGCGAACTTATTCCTACCGCTCGTATCATCATCAACAGCCCTTCTTCTCAAGGTGCTTTGGGTGATTTGTACAACTTTATTTTGGAACCGTCTTTGACTTTGGGCTGTGGCTCTTGGGGCGGAAACTCTGTCAGCGGTAACTTGGGAGTAAAACATCTGATGAATATTAAAACTGTTGCAATGAGACAAGAAAATATGTTGTGGTTCAAAGTTCCGCCTAAAGTTTACTTCAAAGCCGGATGTCTACCACACGCACTGCGTGAATTAAAAGGACGCAAAAAAGCCTTTATTATTACAGACAAACCATTGTTTGACTTGGGATATACCCGTCCGATTACGGATGTTTTGGAAGAAGTCGGAATTAGTTTTCAAATTTTCTCCGATGTTCATCCGGATCCGGATTTGTCGACAATTAACATGGCTTTGGATTTGGTTAAAAGCTTCCAACCGGACATCATTATCGCTCTGGGCGGAGGTTCTCCTATTGACGCGGCTAAAATCGTTTGGTTGATGTATGAACATCCGGAATTGCAATTCGATGATTTGGCTATGCGTTTTATGGATATTCGCAAACGTATTTTTGAATTTCCGGAAATGGGTAATAAAGCTTATATGGTCGCTGTTCCGACAACTTCCGGTACAGGTTCCGAAGTTACACCTTTTGCCGTTATTACCGATGATTCAACAGGTATCAAATATCCGATTGCCGATTATGCTTTAACCCCTAATATGGCTATTGTTGACGCCAATCTGGTTCTTTCCATGCCTAAAGGATTGTGTGCTGCCGGCGGTGTAGATGCTTTGGTTCACTCTCTTGAGGCTATTGCCTCCACAATGGCAACGGAATATACCAACGGTTTGGCATTTGAAGCTATCCGCCTGATTTTCAAATATCTGCCGGCTTCTTACAATGAAGGTTCTCAGAACGCCGTTGCCCGCGAAAAAGTTCACCATGCCGCAACTATGGCAGGTATGGCTTTTGCTAACGCCTTTCTTGGTGTTTGCCACTCTATGGCTCATAAGCTCGGTGCAATGTATCATATTCCGCACGGCATTGCCAATGCTTTGCTTTTAACTCAGGTTATGAGATTTAACGCCTCTGACCATCCGTTTAAGCAGGCGGCCTTCTCTCAGTATAAATATCCTTGTGCAAAATCACGTTATGCCCGTGTTGCCGAATATTTAAATCTGGGTGGCAAAACTAAAGAAGAAAAGTTGGATCGCTTAATCGACAAGATTGAAGAACTCAAAAAAGCTCTCAATATCCCTGCTTCCATCAAAGATTATGGTATTGATGAAAAGACTTTTGAGGCTAATTTGGACGAGCTTGCCGAATTGGCGTTTGACGATCAATGCACTTCTGCAAACCCTCGTTACCCGCTGATTGATGAAATCAAACAACTGTATCGTTACGCATATAACGGAACAACCAAATTTGACATCTAATCAAAGGTAATGCACAAACAAAAACTCTCTGCAATTTTTAAGTTGCGGAGAGTTTTTTTTAAGGCTAGATTCTAAAGAAAAATATCGGAAGGATTAAATAATGAAAAATAAAATTGCTTACCTCTTGGCTACTTATTTCGGCTTGGGTTATTCGCCTAAAGCTCCGGGAACAGCCGGTTCTTTGGGAACAATTCCCCTCGCCGCTCTTTTGACTTATTTCTTTGGCGTAGAAGGAATTTTGACGGCAACGGTTATTGTCTTTTTCATCGGTGTTTGGGCAACAAATGAAATTATCAAAAATCAGGAAAATAAAGATCCTTCCATTGTGGTTATTGATGAAGTTGCCGGACAACTGTTGACTTTTACTTTTGTTGCCTCAGCTTTAGTTCATCATTTTGATAAATGGTATCTCTATCTTATCGGGTTCGCACTTTTCCGCTTTTTTGACATCGTTAAGCTTGGTCCGGTCAAATGGGCGGACACTAAACTTAAAAACGCTTGGGGGGTTATG
>CAZFRT010000160.1:0-2613 GCA_964521455.1 uncultured Azospirillum sp. | reverse complement strand
TAAAAAAATCTGTTGAAAAATGCGACAGAACTGTTGTTTCAATCTTTGTAAACCCGCGGATATTCCATTCCTCCGTATTATGACAGCATGATTGCCAAACTGATTGTTCACGGCAAAACCCGCAACTCCGCTTTAATGCGTTTGCGTCGTGCCTTGGAGGAATTTGTTATAGATGGCGTAAAAACCACCATTCCTCTGCAACAGGAAATTATCTCTCAAGCTGAATATATTGACGGACAGTACAACATTCACTGGCTCGAAAAATATATGGAAAAGAAAAAACAGCTTGAAAATAAATAATCTCTCTGACAGCCCTTGAAATGACAAGGGCTGTTTTTTTATTCTTGTCCAACAGATAACATAAAAAAACACCGCTTGTTACCAAGCGGTGTTTTCCGTTGAACTGCTTAGAGGTTAAGCAGCTTTAGAGGATTTCTTTGCAGCAAATTCGTTCATCTTGTTGATAACATAATCCAAATCTTCATTATCCAAATATGGTGTCATCGGGATAGAAAGAACAGTTTTGGACAGTTTTTCACAAACAGGCAAAGAACGAGTGTTCCATTTTGCATAAGCTGTCTGAGTGTGAACCGGACGAGGATAATAAGCACCGCAAGGAATACCGTTTTCTTTCAACCAAGCCATCAACTCATCTCTGTCTTCACAATCAATTGTATACAAAGCATAAGCAGATTTGCAGTTATCCAAAATCTTTTGTTTATGGAAATAATTGCTCAGTTCATTATCATAACGGCTGGCAACACGGAAACGATCTTTCAATTCCTGATCGAACACCTTCATTTTCTGCAAAACAACGGCAGCTTGGAAAGTATTCATACGACCGGTCATACCCAAACGAACATTATCATAGTGATCTTCCGGGCTCATACCGTGAACACGGCAGGATTTAACCAGTTCATTTTCTTCTGCAGAATTTGTGAATACGGCACCGCCGT
Source organism: uncultured Azospirillum sp. (assembly GCA_964521455.1). Taxonomy (GTDB): domain Bacteria; phylum Pseudomonadota; class Alphaproteobacteria; order RF32; family CAG-239; genus JAGAJR01. The sequence continues at coordinate 1,657 of CAZFRT010000160.1, read as the reverse complement.
CGCCATAACAAGCCAAAGGCTTTGTCGGGTAGAAGGAAGTTGCAGACATATCGGCAATGGAACCAGCTTTTTTGCCTTTGTAAACAGAACCGTAAGACTGACAAGAGTCAGACAGAACCTTCATACCGTTTTTGTGAGCAATTTCAATAATTGCGTCATAATCACAAGGAGAACCGAAAATATCAACGGCAACAACGGCCTTCAGATTCAACTTGCCTTCTTTTTTAACTTCGTTGATAGCTCTTTCCAAATCTTTCGGATCCATATTGAAAGTGTCCGGATCAGAGTCAACAAAAATCGGTGTAGCACCGAGCAAAACAGGAGCTTCGGCAGATGCGACGAAAGTGAAAGAAGATACAAACACGGCATCACCCTGTTTAACATCCCAAGCCATCAGAGCCAAAGTTAAAGCATCTGTACCGGAACCACATGTGGCACTGAATTTTGTACCGGAATAAGCGGCAAGTTTTTCATCCAATTCACGAGTTTCTGGTCCCTGAGCATAACCACCGTGGTTCAAAATGGTTTTGAAGGCGTCTAAAAAGTTTTCTTGTCCGATAATGGATTGAGAAGTTTTGCAATCAAAAAGCATAATCGGTTTAGAAGGTTTATCTGTCATAATATCAATTCCTCATAAAGTAGTTTCAACTGGAAGTGATACTATGCAAAAAATCCCCCGATTGCAAAACACAAAAAATTACTGCTTTGTAACAAAAGAAACTAAACACATTCTCTGGGAACAGCCACCACATAAGACATAAACTTGTCTCCGTCAAACCGGTGCAAATAAAAGCCTACGGGAAGTTTATTTGCAGTCAGATACTCCCTCGGTTTAAAATCAAAATAAGCCTGCCAGTTTGTAGAAAAAGTCGAAATCATCGGAATTTTTCCAACCGTACCGATAAGAGAATTATGTAAATGTCCGCAAGCAATAAGCTTAACAGTATCCTCGTGTTTGACAACCAGTTCATTAAATTTTCCGAACCACTCCTCGGCATAAGAGTCGAAAAAAGAAAGCTTGGTTTTCTGCGTAAATTGATGAATCATCAGCAAAACCGGCTTTTTATCAGGATTATTCTCAAGTTTTTCCTTCAACCATTCCAATTTCTCCTCATTTAGGATTCCGTTGGGGTGTTTTTCGGCATAAGAGTCCAGGGCAATGATTCGCACCGGATAATCATCCACCACATATTGCAGATAATTTTTCATTTCCGACTTCGGGTGTTGAGGATAGTATTTTTCCAAAGCCTCTTTCAACTGGTTTGGTTCGTCATGATTACCGACTATAACAAAATAAGGCATTTTCAACTGATTAAGTTCATTAAAACAGGCTTCATAATGCTTTTTCTGCCGCAAATGGATTAAATCTCCGGTTACCAATACTGCTTCGGGAACAACATCCATATTATTAATGCAACGCACAATTTTGTTTAAATTGGCGATTCCCGGCTTATCGGCATCCCCTATGTGCAAATCAGAAATATGAGCAAAGAACATCCTAATTTCTCCTTAAAACATTATTTTGTCTAAAATACATACCAAATATTAAAAATCGTATAATAAAAAGGATTGATTTAGTAAAAATTACTGCTATATTTATAGACAAATTATTAATAATTAACCCCACTCGGAAAGGGACTCATCGTGAACAGAACAA
>CAZFRT010000159.1:0-2614 GCA_964521455.1 uncultured Azospirillum sp. | reverse complement strand
GTTGTGTAACGGGTCTTCTGGTATAGCTGATGGTATGGCAACAAATATCCCGCCGCATAACTTGAGTGAAATCTGCGATGCTCTGCTCTATATGATTGAGAAACCGGATTGTGAGATTGAACCGTTGGTCAGACGTATCAAAGGTCCTGATTTCCCGACCGGCGGAATTATAATTGACAGTTTTTCCAGTATCTTAGATACCTATACTCAAGGTAAGGGAACTTTTCGTATTCGGGCAAAATGGGAAAGGGAAGAACTCACCCACGGACAATACCAAATCATCATTAAGGAAATCCCGTATCAGGTTGTTAAATCTAAATTAATTGAAAAAATCGCCAGTCTGCTTCAGGATAAGAAATTGCCGATGCTGGATGATATACGAGATGAATCAACACACGATATCCGTATCGTCTTAGTGCCTAAAAATCGTACTGTAGACGCTAATCTTTTGATGGAACATTTGTTCAAACAGACCGAATTAGAGTCTCGTTTTAATATGAATATGAATGTTTTGGATTCAGATGGTGTTCCTCGCGTTCTCAGTATCAAAGAAGTTCTTCATGAATTTTTAAGACATAGAATCAATGTTTTAGAAAGACGAGTTCAATATCGTTTGGATAAAATCAATAATCGTTTGGAAATTCTTTCCGGTTATTTGATTGCATATCTGAATTTGGATGAAATTATCCGTATCATCCGCGAGGAAGAAAACGCCAAAGTGGTCATGATGCAGAAATTTAGCCTTACCGAAAATCAGGCCGAAGCTATTTTAAATATGAAACTCAGAAGTTTGCGTAAACTTGAAGAAGTAGAAATTAAACGCGAATATGATGATTTGTCTGCTGAAAAAGGCGAATTGGAAGCTCTGTTGAGTGATGAAGGCAAACGTTGGGAGGCTATCGCCGGAGAAATTAAACTTATTCGTGAGAAATTTGGTAAGAAAACAGCTCTTGGCCGCAGACGCACGGATTTTGCGGAAATAACGGAAGAAGTTGACGTTCCTTTAGAAGTTTTTGTTGAAAAAGAACCTATTACGGTTATTCTTTCACAAAAAGGATGGATACGTTGCATTAAAGGGCATAGTGATTTGAACGATGAATTTAAGTTTAAAGATGATGATGCTCTGCAAATAGCTATTCATGCCCAAACTACTGATAAAATCATCTTGTTTGATACGTCCGGAAAATTCTTTAATATCTCCGCCAATGAAATTCCTAGCGGACGAGGATTTGGACAACCGCTTCGTCTGATGGTGGATTTAAGCAATAATGACAATATTTGCGAGATGTTTGTTTTTGAACCGAAAACAAGATATTTGGTTGTCTCAAACACAGGTAAAGGTTTCTTGGTCGATGAAAATCACTTGATTGCTCAAACCCGCAACGGTCGTAAGATTATGAATGTGGCAGAGGGCGAGCAGGCCGTAATGTGTCGGAAGGTTACCGGAGACAGTGTGGCAATTGTCGGAGAAAACAGAAAACTTTTGATTTTCAAAGTAGAAGAAATTCCAAGTATGGCTCGCGGACGAGGTGTCGCTTTACAAAAATACAAAGATGGCAATATGTCTGATATCCAAATATTTAATGCCGAAGAAGGTTTTTCTTATGCCCGCAGTGGCGGTGTTAAAGTGGAAACGGATTTAATGGCTTGGTTCGGACATCGGGCTCAAGTCGGTAAGTTGGTTCCGTTCGGCTTCCCTAAAAATAATAAATTTATGGGAAAATAAATTATTGACAATAATATGTTGTTTGAATATCATTGCTCCGAATTAAAAAATCGGAGCAATTCTTTTTATGAACATGAGTTTGATAAAAAATATACGAAAAATGACCGCTAGGGGATAACCCTGGCCGGGATTAAACTCATATCCTTTCCGCCTGATTTTACGGCAAAATAATCTTAATTTTCAAATATATTTTTAATAAGGATGCGATTATGTCTTCAGAAGCCGTAATTATGAGCGGAAGACTCATGAAAAATAACCAAAAATATGTTATCAAACACATCTCTTCACAAGATGTTGCCGATGTTTATGAACTTCATAAAGTTATTCTTGCCAATCTGAAACCGGGGCAGGAATGTTTTATTCATCATAAAAAGATGAGCGATTTCCAAAGGATGGTGGACAATCCGGATAATTTATTTATCGGAACCTTTGTTGACGGTAAGTTGGTCGGTTATGCTTCTGCAAATTTTGTGAATCAAAATAATATTGATAATGTTTTACCGGGATTTGCTCTTGATTATGAACCTGACCGGATTGCCGTATTGGAGCAGGCTTCTGTCAGTCCCGAATATAGAGGAAATAATTTAGCGTCAATTATGAACTCCGTTCGCCAAAAAGTGGCTTATCAGCAATATCATAAAAAATATGCAGTAACCATGGTCGATATTAAAAATTTTTACAGTTATCGCAACGGATTCCGCAACGGAATGTGTATCACACAGGCCACGGTCGATCCCGACGACGGCGGTCATGTTATCTATATGGCCAAAGAAATCGGTAAAGAGGTTAATTTTAATGTGGTTCAAATTCCGCAAGAATTATCTTATGACGAAATGGATATTGATAACGTCAGCAAGTTGATTGAACAAGGATATGTCGCTCGCGGAT
>CAZFRT010000158.1:0-2722 GCA_964521455.1 uncultured Azospirillum sp. | reverse complement strand
TATTCACGATGACGGATTAGCAATCCGCTGCATTACCACTCTGCCAACTCTCCGTGGTACGGAGTTATATTTATATGATGTTTTTCTGAACGTCAATAGCTTTTTTCAATTTACCTCAAGAATTTTACCGAAACATCATCAAAAAAAACACTTCCAACATTTTATACAAAAATACATTTTTTTGCCTGTTACAGAGAAAGTGGTTTCTGCTTTATTACCCGGCATATTTAGTATACTCGGCTACCTCTTTATAGGCATCCTGTTCGGTGTTCTTTATTCCAAAATCATGGTTAAATAAGTCATAAAAAGAAAACCGAGCATAACCGCTGCCGTATACTTTTTATTTTCTTTATTTGTATAAGTTTCCGGCAGAATTTCATTAATAACCACAAACAACAATGTTCCGCCGGCCACAGCCATTCCAAACGGAATAAAATTCATACTCCAACCGGTTCCGATAACACCGATTAAAGCTCCTAGAGGTTGCACCAATCCTGTCGCCGAGGCAAACAAAGCCGATTTCAACCTGCTGAAACCGACAGCCATTAACGTAACTGCCACCATCAATCCTTCCGGAATATTCTGAACACCAATACCGACGGTCAAAGAGTCCGGATTATACAAATGTTCTCCGGCATAAGCTACACCGACAGCCAATCCCTCCGGAAATTTATGAATTGCAATAGCGATAACAAAAAGCCAAGAACTTCGCAAACGCATCTGAGGTTCGCAATGAGCTGAAATTTTATGTTCATGAGGCAAGATGGCATGCAAAATCCATACCAACCCCATACCGGATAACACAGAAAAAACCAACAGCAATGCTCCCCAATATTTTCCGATTGACATCGACGTAATCCCGCTGATCGCCGGCACCAAGAGAGAAAAAAAAGCCGCCGCCAACATCACACCGGCAGCAACATTCAGCATCAAATTAATATTTTCTTGTGAATAGTTTCGTTTAAGAAAAATCATAAAACCTCCGACACAGGTAAACAATCCGGCAATCAACGAGGCTGATAATCCCTGAGCAAACACACTGCTGATCATCTGAAAACTTCCCTACCAACCATATTTTCTGATTTTTTCCATAATTCGGTTGTAATAAACTTTGGTATATTCATTTGATACATAATCATTTATCTTATCAAACTCAAGCCATGCAATATCCGAATTTTCATCTTCTTTAATGCGTATCGGCTCATTTTCATCAGCCTCAAGCAAATAAACCGGATTATGATGCAAATGTCTGGGAACAAATTTACCTCGTTTATAGTGATTATGAACAACCATCACATTCAAATCTATCGGATTTTCAAAAACAGGCTTAACTGTTTTTAAGCCTGTTTCCTCCTCTGTTTCTTTCAAAGCAACATGCAACAAATCTTTATCTCCGTCTGCATGACCGCCAACCCAAGCCCAAGTCTTATACATATTATGGAAAATCATCAAAGCCTTGGTTCTCTCTTTATTGACAATCCAACAAGAAGACGAAAAATGCCCGACCAGATTATCTCTGTCATAAGACTTATCGCCAAAAGCTTCCAGAAATTGAATAAAAGACTGACGTTCCGCCTCCTCTTCTTCATTATAAGCCTTATAACCTTCCAAAAAAGAGAGAAAATCCATAACGACCTCCAATATCAATGATAATTAACCTAACTTTTCTTTCAAAAGTTTATTAACGATTCCCGGATTAGCTTTTCCTTGCGATTTTTTCAAGACTTGTCCGACAAACCAACCAAACAAACCGACTTTTCCGCCTTGGTATGCCGCAACGTTTTCCGGAGAAGAAGCTATAACCTCATCAACCAAAGCCTCAATAGCTCCGGTATCTGTAACCTGTTTCAAACCTTTTTCTTCCACAATCACCTCAGGAGATTTTCCGGTATCAGCCATTATCACAAACACATCTTTAGCTGTTTTTCCGTTAATAACGTCTTTACTTATTAAATCCACTAATTTTCCGAGATTTTCGGCACTTACAGGAGAATCTTTCAGTTCAAGTTTCTTTTCATTCAACATAGCGAAGAAATCCCCCATCAACCAATTGGCTACCTTTTTGGCATCCCTTCCTTCTGCGGCCTTTTCAAAAAAAGCTGCGGTTTCTTTGTTTTCACAAATAACCATAGCATCATAAGGCGTTAACCCCAGTTCCTTGACAAAGCGTGATTTTTTAGCGTCAGGGAGTTCCACCATCTCAGAACGAATTTTTTCAATATATTCATCATCCAAAACCAACGGCTGTAAATCCGGTTCCGGAAAATAACGATAGTCATGGGCAAACTCTTTCTTACGCATTGCTTTAGTTTGACCGGTTGTCGGATCAAAACGGCGTGTTTCCTGAATAATATCGCCACCGTTTTCATAAACCTCAATATGACGCTTAGCCTCATTTTCAATCGCGGTCATCACAAACTTAACAGAATTCACGTTCTTCATTTCGCAACGAGTTCTCAGTTCATTACTCCCCAACGGACGAACAGAAACATTAATATCACAACGCATTGAGCCTTCATCCATATTACCGTCGCAAGTTCCGAGATAACGAAGGATGGAACGTAGTTTTCTCAAGAAAGCACCGGCTTCTTCCGGAGAACGGAAATCCGGCTTAGTAACAATTTCCATCAAACCGACACCTGCTCTGTTTAACTCAATATAACTCTTGTCTGGAGCAATATCATGCAAAGACTTTCCGGCATCCTGCTCAATATGCATTCTC
>CAZFRT010000157.1:0-2772 GCA_964521455.1 uncultured Azospirillum sp. | reverse complement strand
CTTTAATACGAGCAGTTTTAGCATAAAGTTGTAACTTTTGCCCTTCAGCTATTTTATCTGCAACATACTGTTTAATATCAACCGCTTTAACCATTTTTTGCTCCTTTTAATAAAATTAACTTTTCGGAGCAAATAAACGGTCGTTTATTTGCTATACGTATATAACAACAAAAAATACCGGTCTGAATAACTGTTCTTCATTTAAATAAATGAAAAACAAATATTATTGATTTCTTAATAATATCATGATAATATTAAGCTGTATGGAGCAAATAAACGACCGTTTATTTGCTCTGTTTTTTATATTTTTCACACAAAAAAAGAGCTGCTCAAAAGCAGCTCTTTTTTCATTAAATACAGCCTAAAATTAAGCAGCGATATTAACTTTACCGCCGGCTTTTTCAACAGCAGCAACAGCAGCTTTTGAAGCAGAGTTAACTGTAACATTAACTTTAGATGTAACAGCACCTCTGGCCAACAGACGAACACCGTCCAATTTTTTGCTGATAACACCGGCATTCAATAATGCATCGATATTGATATCTTCAGCATTTAATTTTCCGGCATCAACAGCCTTTTGAATGGTATCCAAGTTAACAACGGCAAATTCCTTAGCAAAGTGGTTTTTAAAACCTCTTTTCGGCAATCTGCGGTAAATAGGCATCTGGCCGCCTTCAAAACCGTTAACGGCAACACCTGAACGAGACTTCTGACCTTTTTGACCGCGACCGGCAGTTTTGCCTGAACCGCTACCAATACCGCGAGCAACACGCTTGCGAGGTTTTCTGGCGCCTTCGTTGTCTCTGATTTCATTGAGTTTCATTGTTTTTATCCTATTAAACAAAACTTTTTCTAAAACATTCGCTACAAATAAGTTTGATAAGGAGGTGTGTTACGACAGAATTTTTGAACATGGTGTACAACTAGCTACACGAGTAAAAATCCCCTAGTATGACACCTCCTTTGCAAACTTAAATTATTCTTCTACGCGAACGAGATGCTGAACCTTCTTAATCATCCCGCGTACAGCCGGAGTATCTTCCAATTCAGAAACTTTGTGCATCTTGTTCAAGCCCAATCCAACCAAAGTAGCTCTCTGGTCTTTAGGTTTGCCAATCGGGCTGGCAATCTGAGTAACTTTAATAGTCTTCTTAGCCATCGATTAAGCCTCCTCTACAGTCTTAGAATTTGAGCTCTCACGACGAGAAACAATATCGCCGACTTTCTTACCGCGTTTAGCAGCAACCATTCTCGGAGAATTGATTGCTTCCAAAGCATTAAAAGTAGCCTTAATCATATTGTACGGATTGTTAGATCCGACAGACTTGGCAACGACGTCTTGAACGCCCAAAACTTCAAATACGGCACGCATCGGACCGCCGGCAATAACACCGGTACCGGCAGGAGCAGTTCTCAAGTAAACTTTACCTGCGCCAAAACGACCGGCCACATCGTGATGCAGAGTTCTGCCTTCACGCAGTGGAATGCGAATCATATTTCTTTTAGCTTCATTAGTTGCCTTAGTAATAGCTTCCGGAACTTCTGAAGCCTTACCTGAACCATAACCGACGCGACCTTTCTGATCACCGACAACAACGACGGCGGCAAAAGACATTGTGCGTCCACCTTTAACGGTCTTGGCAACACGGTTTACATGAACCAGTTTCTCAACCAATTCTTCTTTTTTCTCAGTCTTACTATTAGTACGACGTTGATCTACAGCTTGTTGTGCCATTTTCAAACTCTCCCTTAGAATTTCAAACCAGCACTGCGTGCTGCATCAGCCAAAGCTTTAACACGACCGTGATAAATGTAACCGCCGCGATCAAAAACTACTTCACTTACGCCAGACTTAACAGCGCGCTCAGCAACCAACTTGCCAACGAAACCGGCGGCTTCAATATTGGCAGTCTTTTTCAGGCTCTCTCTGACTTCTTTATCCAAAGTAGAAGCTGAAGCAACTGTTACGCCTTTAGCATCGTCAATAATCTGAGCATACATATGTTTTCCGCTGCGGAAAACCGACAATCTCATCTTGCCGTTTGCAGCTTTCTTAAGAGCGGCACGAATACGGCCCTTTCTCTTTTCAAACAATTCTCTTGGTGTACTCATATTTATTTATCCTTATTTCTTCTTGCCTTCTTTACGACGGATATATTCGCCGGCAAATTTAATACCTTTTCCTTTGTAGGGCTCAGGCTTTCTCCATTCGCGAATTTCTGCCGCAGTCTGACCGACAAGCTGTTTATCTGCACCAAAGATACTGATTTGTGTAGGCGATGTGCAAGTAATCTTCAAACCTTTAGGTGTTTCGATTGTAACATCGTGAGAATAACCCAAAGATAATACCAACTTGCTGCCTTCAACGCGGGCTTTATAACCAACGCCAACCAGTTCTAATTCTTTTGTAAAGCCGTCATGAACACCTTTAACCAAAGTATTGATGTTAGCTCTTGTTGTACCCCACAAAGCTCTGGCCTGTTTGGTCTCAGCTTTCGGAGAAACAACAACGTTGTTTCCGTCCATCACTACTGAAACATGTTCGGCATCATAATGACAAGACAATTCGCCATTTTTACCTTTAACCGAAACATTGCCTTCAGCAATAGTAACATTAACACCTTCAGGAACGATAACAGGATATTTTCCAACTCTAGACATACTGTTAGTCCTCCCTTAAAATACTTGACATAAAATTTCGCCGCCAACATTGGCTTTACGAGCTTCATTATCACTCATAACACCTTGCGGTGTAGAAATGATAGAAATACC
>CAZFRT010000156.1:0-2779 GCA_964521455.1 uncultured Azospirillum sp. | reverse complement strand
TTCGTCTCACCTCTCTGCAACAACGAGTAAATATTCCTCAAAAACAACTCGACCGGATAGAACTAGGAAAATCCGTCCCCATTCCATACGTCAAAAAACTATTGGAGTTTTATAAGAAAAATATCAAACTCGACTTGACTGAGTAAAATTAAAGCCCTCTCGATTGAGAGGGCTTTGTTTATCTTAAGCGACTTTTGCATCAAAGCAGATTTCCAAACCCTCAATATCGGCTTTGGTTCCGCCTGAACATGTATTGTTCACTTTAACCGCCAAGACCTGTTCGGCAATATACGCTTTGTTTTCCTCCAATGCTTTGGATAATTCCGCGTCAGGTGCTGAATAGCAAAGCTCTATACGATCAGAAATGTTAAAGTCTTTATCTTTACGTAATGTCTGAACCAGACGAACAAAGTCTCTCGCCATTCCTTCCCGTTTCAATTCCTCGGTAACGGTGGTATCCAGACTGATAACCGCTTTGTTATCGGCAAAGGCTCTGCCGGCAACGCCCTCTTTCATCTCCAGACGGACTTCAAACAAATCTTTGCTCAAAGTCTTTCCGGCAATATTTAAAGTTCCATCGGTGTTCAGTTCCCACTTACCTTGTTTGTAAGCCCCCATAACAGGTCCCATGTCTTTACCCAAAGCTTTACCTAATAATGGGGTATAGAGATAAACCGTTTTAGAAGCATAATTATTCAGATTATTGTCAAATTTCACTTCCTTAACGTTCAATTCGTCTTTGACAATTTCCTGATAAGCCGGCGTTAATTCCGCTCCGACCAAAGTCAAGCTTGCCAATGGCAAACGGTTACGGATGTTCTTTTCTTCACGGATGAATTTTCCGGCAGAACACAAATCCTGCAAGAAGTCCATCTCATTCACAAGTTTCTCATCAAACTTGATGTCTGCCAAAGACGGATAATCCGTTAAGTGAACACTCTCGCCACCGGTCAAGGTTTTGAACACATATTCCGAAACAAACGGCATTAACGGAGCCAAAACTTTGCTCAAGTTAACCAAAACCGTGTACAAGGTATCAAACGCCTGAGCATCTCCTTCCCAGAAGCGATCTCGCGTGCGGCGAATGTACCAGTTGTTCAAAACCTCCATAAAGCTTGCAACTTCATTACAAGCAACGGCAACATCATAAGTATCTAATCCCTGTTTAACAACATCACGCAGATGTTTCAGTTTAGAGAGAATGTAGTTGTCAATCGCCTCTGAAGAAGAGAAAATTTCTTTTGCCTGATACTCCTCTGCATTGGCGTACAATGTGAAGAAGTAGAAAGCGTTCCACAAAGGAATCAGAGCAACACGAGCCGCTTTGGCAATTTCTTTTCCTTCTTTATCAACGGCAAGGTTTCCGCCTTTCAATACCGGAGAAGAAACCAAGAACCACCGCAAAGCATCGGAACCGATTGTATCCAAAACTTCGTTCGGATCCGGATAGTTTTTCAGACGCTTGGAGAGCTTTTGTCCGCCCTCGGCCATCAACAATCCGGTACAAATACAGTTTTTGAAAGCCGGACGATTATGTAACGCTGTTGATAAAACGGTTAATGTATAGAACCAACCTCTAGTCTGATCCATCGCCTCAACAATGAAATCTGCCGGAAAATGATTCTCAAACCATTCTTTATTCTCAAACGGATAGTGAACCTGAGCATAAGGCATGGAGCCGGATTCAAACCAACAGTCGAACACATCGCCTACTCTTCTCATCATGGTTTTGCCAGAAGGGTCATCCGGGTTCGGATAAACAACATCGTCAATATAAGGTTTGTGCAGATTGGTTACTTCTATGCCTGTTTTTTCCTTAATCTCGGCAACAGAACCAAAAACATCAATTCTCGGGAATTGCGGATTATCTGACTTCCAAACCGGAATCGGCGTTCCCCAGAAACGATTACGGGAAATCGACCAATCTCGGGCTCCTTCCAACCACTTGCCAAAACGACCGTCTTTAATATGATCAGGAACCCAGTTGATTTCCTGATTGTTTTTAACCATATCGTCGCGGAAGTCCGTTACTTTCACAAACCAAGATGACATCGCTTTGTAAATTAACGGGGTATCTGTTCTCCAACAGAACGGATAAGAGTGGGTATATTGTTCTTTTTTAACCAACAGGCCTTTTTCTTTCAAAAGCTGCATAATCGGCTCATTGGTTTCAAAAACCTGTTTGCCCTGATAATCCGGAACTTCAGCGGTAAATTTACCGGCTTCATCCACCGGACAAACAACAGGGAAGTTTTCATCATAAGCACGGCAAGCGTCAAAGTCGTCCTGACCAAAGCCCGGAGCGATGTGAACCACGCCCGTACCGTCTTCGGTAGAAACAAACTCGCCGCTTAAGACCTTAAAGGCTCCCTTGTTTTTTAAATGTTTGAAATAAGGGAACATCGGCTCATAGCTCATTCCGACCAAGTCTGTTCCTTTTAAGCTACCAACCTGAGTCGCGTTTTCCAGTTGCTTCTTATAGCGACCGAGCAGAGCTTGTGCCAGAATGTATTTCTCGCCGTTTTCTTCCATAATAGCATAGTCAATATCTAACCCGACGGCCAACATCAGGTTTGACGGCAAAGTCCACGGGGTGGTTGTCCAAACAAGAATGTTCATTCCGTTTTCAAGCTTAAACATAACGGTAATGGCATTGTCGGTTTTGTCTTGATAACCTTGGTTTACCTCAAAATTTGACAATGGGGTTTCCGCAGCCCAGGAATATGGCAAAACACGATAATCTTCATAAACCAAACCTTTATCATATAATTCTTTAAAA
>CAZFRT010000155.1:0-2819 GCA_964521455.1 uncultured Azospirillum sp. | reverse complement strand
GGTGTTCCCTGCAAACCGAGAACCTCAACCGGAGTTGCCGGACCGGCTTCAAACACTTTTTGTCCGCGTTCGTTAAACATGGCTCTGACACGACCCCATTCTTTACCGGCAATACAAATATCACCAATACGCAACGTTCCTTTCTGAACCAAAACAGTTGCAACGGAACCGCGGCCTTTTTCCATTTTAGCCTCAACAACGGCACCTTCGGCACCACGAGACGGATTGGCTTTCAAATCCAAAATCTCTGCTTGCAATAAAATTGCTTCCACCAATTTATCAATATTGATACGTTTTTTAGCAGAAACTTCCGCACATAAACTCTCACCACCCATCTCCTCAACGGCAATGCCATGTTGCAAAAGAGCGGTTTTAACCTTCATCGGATCAGCCCCCGGCAAGTCGATTTTGTTAATAGCCACCACAATCGGAACTTCCGCAGCCTGAGCATGACGAATAGCTTCAACCGTCTGCGGCATAATACCGTCATTGGCGGCAACAACCAAAACCACAATATCCGTAACCTTGGCACCTCGAGCACGCATTTCGGAGAAAGCCTCATGCCCCGGCGTATCAATAAAGGTAATCTTATCACCCGTCGAAACCTCGATTTGATAAGCACCAATGTGCTGAGTAATACCACCAGCCTCGCGATCAGCCACGTTTGTTTCTCTCAAAGCATCCAACAGAGATGTTTTACCATGGTCAACGTGTCCCATAACCGTAACCACCGGAGCTCTCGGCAACAGCTGATCCGGAGTGTCATCCGGTCCGCCCAAACCAAGCTCGACATCGCTTTCTGCCACACGTTTTACCTTGTGTCCGAGTTCTTCTACCACAATTTGAGCCGTATCGGCGTCAATGGATTGGTTAATCGTGGCCATAACGCCCAAGGCCATCAGTTTCTTAATAACATCGGCACTTTTCTCGGCCATACGGTTAGCCAGTTCTTGAACTGTAATGATTTCAGGAATAATAACTTCTTTAAAGATTTTTTCCTGAGGCTGAACAGATTGAACAGGCTTCGGCTGTTTCTTTTTGAAACGGCGACGACCGCCAAATCCGTAATCATCATCGTCATCATCTCCGCCAAAATTATGAACATTAACCTTACCGCTGCGTCTTTGCGGTTCGAAACTGCGTTTCATAACTTTTTTGCGTTCTTGTTCAAAAGTATCTTCACGGCTCAAAGATTTTGAGGAATCTTTCTTAAACTTACGATTATGAAAATCCTCATCATCGTCTTCATCATCTTCAAAATCTTTTGATTTCTTATCTTTAAGCTTAACAAAATGCTTTTCTTCAACTTCTTTGGCGGCAATTTCCTGAGCGGATTTTGCGGCGGCCTCTTTCTCGGCCTTTTCTTTAGCGGCGGCTTCCTCTACTTTGGCCTGTTGACGGGCTTTTTCTTCCTCTTCCCGCTGAATTTGGCGAAGACGCTCTTTTTCTTCTTCTTCAAGCTTACGTTTAGCTTCATGCTCCTTGGCTTCGGCAATCAAACGCAGTTTAGCTGCCGTTGCCTCATCAATTTCCACCTTGGCTTCAACAGGGGCATTGGTATTAATCACCCTCTTTTTGCGGACTTCAACCTGCACGACCTTTTTACCGTCATTACTGCGTGATTTGGCTGCATCGCCCAACCCCTTAAGGGTAAGTGTTGATTTTCCCGATAATGTTAGTTTGTTATTTGCATTATCACCTGTCATTATTGTTTTATCTCCGTATCTTTACAAAAAACTCTATGAATTCAAAAAGACTTGCAATTTCTTAAACTCATCATGAACTGTTTTGGACATCTCGCTTTTCAGAAAAGCAATATGCACCGTATTAACTTTATTTAATGCCTTATCCAACTCCTCAACATCATACAGAACAAAGACTTCCAAATCCTTCGCCAAAGAAACCATTTTTTCATGACCGTCATTTCCGGCATCTTTGGCCTCCAAAATAAAAGCCGCTTTATTTTTTACAAGAGCTTCTTTAACTTTTTCAAAACCGGTAACTAAAATCCCCGCCTTTTTTGCCAAACAGATAAAGTCTAACCCTTTTTTTCTTAAAATTTTCTCAACCAAATCAACTAATTGATTGTCAACATGCACTTTTTTTCGTGCCGCTTTGGAAAACAACCCTTTTTCAACGGCTGTCTGCAAAGTTTTTTTTGAATTAGAAACAAAAATCCCCCGTCCCGGAAGTTTTTTCTTAAAATCCGGAACCACCGTGTTGTCCGGTGTAACTGTAAAACGCAAAAGCTCATCTTTGCTTTTCACTTCACCTTCAACAATACATTTTCGTTCTTCTTCACTTTTCATCTTTTTTATTGCCTCATCCTTCAGAATGATTTTTGGAATGGGCAGAGTAGTTTTTAAAACCCCCCTGCCCTTCTGTTCAAACTATTCCTCAGAGAACCAATGTTCACGAGCAGCCATGATAATTCGATTGGCTTCAACTTCGGAAAGTGAGTTTTCACCCAAGAGTTCAATCAATTCATCACTGGCCAAATCTGCCAAATCATCAATTGTTTTAATCCCTTTTTCAGCCAAAGTCAAAATCATATCCTGATCCAAACCGGAAACTTCCTTAAGTTTGTCATCAATACCCAAAATTTTGCTCTTGGAAGCAAATTCCTTATTTCTTTTTTCAATGAAATCTTTGGCACGATTTTGCAACTCGGAAGCAACATCCTCATCAAAGCCTTCAATTTCAGCTAATTCTGATAAAGAAACCAGAGCCACTTCATCAACCGTGGAGAAACCTTCGGCAATCAACAAATGAGCAATCATTTCATCCACATCCAAAGCTTCCATAAATCTCTGAGAACG
>CAZFRT010000154.1:0-2838 GCA_964521455.1 uncultured Azospirillum sp. | reverse complement strand
ACCATGAAGGCAAAAACTATCGCACCCGTTTGACACACAGCATTGAAGTTGCTCAAATTACCCGCACCATTTGCAAGAGTTTAAACCTCAACGAGGAACTCGGAGAAGCGATTGCCCTTGCCCATGACTTGGGGCACTCTCCGTTCGGACACGCCGGCGAACGAGGCCTGCAAAACGCCATGAAAAAATACGGTGGATTTGATCACAACATCCAATCTCTTAAAATCATGACCAAATTGGAAGTCCACTATCCGGAGTTTAACGGCTTAAACCTGACATGGGAAACCTTGGAAGGGACTATCAAGCATAACGGACCGATTAAAAAGCTTTCTAATTCATACCTCAAGGAATTTAATAAAAAATTCGACTTGGACTTAAAAAATTATCCTTCTCTTGAGGGACAAGTCGGTGCGGCAGCGGATGACATCGCTTATAACAATCACGACATTGATGATGGTTTCAGAGCCGGTTTCTTTACAATCGAACAACTCCGTCAATTACCGTTTATTGATGAAATTCTTTGCAATTTTGACAAAGAGCATCCGAATGCGGATGATAATCTCAGAATTTATGCCGTTACCCGCAACACCATTGCTCAGATGATTTTTGATATTCTGAAAAACACCAAAGAAAATATTCAGAAACTTAAAATCACTCATCCGGATGATACCCGTATACAAAAATCTTTTGTCGTCGATTTTTCTTCTGAAATGCAAGAAAGAATCAGACTGCTCCGACAATTTTTGAAACAACATTTTTACACGCATACCAATGTTGCCCGAATGGATATGAAATCCACCAGAATCGTTGAAGAACTGTTTCAGGTATATGTCTCCGATTACAAACTTCTGCCAATGGAATATCGCCCGATTATTGATAAGTTTTCTTCCGACGAAGAGCTTTATAATCTGGTATGCGAACACATTGCCGGAATGACCGACATGATTGCCATAGAGGAACACCGGCGTCTTTTTGATCCTCACACCAGATTTTAAGGCGTTGGAAGGCTTTTGTTAAAGGATTATAAAGTTTTATTGCTTATAGTAAGGTAAAAATATTTTAATATACGGGAGATTAATATGTTTCAAGAATTTCCAGACGATAATAGAAATGATGATTTTTTAAATGAATTTCGTCAGAAAATTTCTACGCAGGACACATCTGCGTTTGAAGAAAGACGCAACGAAATGAAACGCTCCAAAAGCGTTTTTATCGGGGCTGTTTCCGGCGTCGCTTTAGCCGGTATCGTCGGTTGGCTCGTCCTTTCTCCTCAATATGCTCAAAATACAAATATCGAAATTCCGGTTATTCGCAAACCGCAAACGGCTATCAAGGTTCAGCCGAGTGAACCCGGCGGTATGGAAATTTTGAATCAGGACAAATCCGTTTATGAAATTATTGAAAAGAAAAACGGCAGCGAACCAGTGGTGGAAAATCTTCTCCCTCCACCTGAAGCTCCTAAAATGCCGGTCATTCAAGCTCAACAACCTTTGGTTTCGGAATTTGAAATTCAGGCTCCCGTACAGGCACCGGTTGTTCAAGACAATCCAACCATTGATAAAATTATTGCCGAATCCCAAAAAGACGAGGTTATTGCAGAAGCCAAGCAGATTATTGAAGTAAAAGAAGCGGTTGCCGTTAAAGAAGAACCTGCGGAAAAAGTTGTCAGCATTGCCGAGGTTTCTCAAGAAGTTATTGTTGAAGCTCCTAAACCGGAACCGGTAAAAGAGGTTAAACCTGAACCGGCTAAAGAAGTTAAAACTGAAACACCTAAAGTTGAAGAACCTAAACCAACTACCGTTGTTTTGAAGGATATTCCGGTCGGTTCATGGCAGGTTCAGTTGATGTCATCTCAAAATAAAAATGCTGTCAGCAAGTCTTGGGACAGTTTGTCAAAAAAATATGCCGTTTTGAAAAATCAGCCACATGAGATTGAAGAAGCCGACTTGGGTTTTGACGGTATTTTCTATCGTCTCAAAGCAGGTGCTTTCAAAGATCGAAGCGGTGCCGATAATCTGTGTAAAGATATTAAGGCTCTTGGCGGATCTTGTATTGTAAAGAAGAAATAACATGAGTATGTTTATCGGATTAATTGTTAAAATTCTTCCTGTCTTAATCGCAATTTTATTGCATGAAATTGCACATGGTTACACGGCGTTTCTCTTAGGGGATGATACTGCTAAAAGACAGGGGAGATTATCTCTTAATCCGATTAAACATATTGATTATTTCGGCACACTTATTTTGCCGGCTTTGTTACTTGTATCCAAAGCGGGTTTTATTTTCGGATGGGCAAAACCCGTACCGGTCAATTTTTCGGCATTAAAAAATCCTAAAAGAGACGTGGTTTTGGTTTCCGCTGCCGGAATTGTCATGAATCTTTTTTTGGCCGGCATATCCGCCGTTTTGTTTCATTTAACACCATATATTTCCAATCCGTTCATACAGGGAATTGTCGGTATGTTCTTTTTGAACATGATTGTTTTCAACATTTTTTTGGCTGTGTTTAATGCCCTTCCCATTCCGCCGTTGGATGGCTCCAAAATCCTTTTCGGATGGATGGAAAAGCCTTGGGCTGTTAAATATGTTAATGCCGATAAAATAGGCTTGCCTATTATTATCTTCCTCGCTTTTATTCTTCCAGAAGTAGGTAAAAGTCTCGGACTTAATTTTAATTTGTTCGGAATGTATATCATCCGGTTTTCAAAATTTTTGATTTCTTTTTTGGTATAAGGGGATTGTATGGAAAAGCCTATCCTTGCAGCAACGCTTTCTTGCAGTTCCACCGAACTCAATGATAATGAAAAACATTTATTTTCCAAATATAATCCGTTAGGT
>CAZFRT010000153.1:0-2848 GCA_964521455.1 uncultured Azospirillum sp. | reverse complement strand
CTTGAGAATCTGTCCTCTCTCAGAGTAAAGAAAGAAGAATACAACCGGATCCCGTTCCCAAATCCAAAAAACACGGTGTTTGAAAATCTGAAGCCAAGCAAAGAGCTTCTTCAACCAAAACTTCCGTATCCGGACGAGGTGACAAAACATCGCAGGTTACGTTAAAACGGTATTTATAAAAATCTTTGGTTCCGATAATTTTATCCAAAGGCATATCCTTCAGACGCAAAGCAAGCATTTTATCTAATTTTTGCTGTTGATGTTCATCCAAAACCGTATCAGAAGTTATGGTTCCCTCATCTTTTTCTAAAACATTAGAGAGCATTATTCTTGCCTCCAAACGCGGAGACGACACACCTGCTTCGGAAAGAACAGCTATCGTATGATTAAAAACATTATCCATCTTTATCCTCTACGGACATCATTGCAATTTTTTTTAATTTTGCAAGATTTAAGCATAAAAAAACGCCGCCAAGCGGACGTCATTTTCACTTATTATCTTTGATTAATTTCTTTGCTTACCTTTTGTGAGAACTTTACGAGCAACAAAAATATTTTCTTCTTCAGGTTCATCACCACGGACAATTTTTATTAATCCGGCAATGTGTTCACGCATCGGAGACAAATCAATTGAAGGGGAAAATTCTCCCTTAAACATAAAGCCCGCTGTTTCAGGCTGCATTTGTTCAGAATTGGACACTTTTTTGTTCTCCGTTTATTATTTTTGTAATATTAGCACATTTCGGCCGCTAAAGCAAGCTTTACTTTTTCAGAAAGTTTATCAAAAGCTTTCTTTTCGATTTGTCTTACCCTCTCACGACTGATTGCAAACTTTTCGCCGATTTCTTCTAAGGTAACGGGAACATCTGAGAGCATACGATTTTTAATAATATACTGTTCCCGCTCATTTAAAAGGCTTAAGCACTGATACAAAATTTTTTGTTTCAGGCTGTTTTCCTGTTTGCGGGACGCATTTTCTTCTATATTTTGTCTTTTGTCAACAATAAAATCAATTTTTTCTGAAGTACCGTCATCTCCGGCAACAACATTCAAAGAGCTGTCTCCTCCCAAACGCTGATCCATTTCAATCACGTCTTTTTTATCGACCACTAATTCTTGGGCAATCCGAGCAACAACTTCGGGTTCCAGAGCTTTGTTATCATACAAGCCCAAACGGGACTTAATTCTGCTTAAGTTATAAAACAGTTTTTTCTGAGCAGCCACAGTTCCGATTTTAACCAAAGACCAGGAGCGGAGAACATAATCATTCACGGCAGCTTTTATCCACCAGATAGCATAGGTGGCCAAACGAACTTTTTTATCTAAGTCAAACTTTTTGACAGCCTGCATCAATCCGATATTGGCCTCGGAGATAATATCCGCAAGAGGAAGCCCGTAACGACGATAAGTCAAGGCAATTTTGGCGGCTAAACGCAAATGCGATGTTACGAGTGCCTGAGCGGCCTCAAGACTACCGTGCAGCCTGAATTCCTCTACCAATCTGATTTCGTCTTCTTCACTTAACATCGGGAATTTTTTTATTTTTTCAAGATAGAAGAACAGACTGTTCTCCTCAACAACAAGAGGTAAATTCGTTGTATTTCTGACAATTACCGCATGTGAATTTTGACTCATTGTTTCCTGACGCCTTCCTTCTAAAAACCACCCCTGTATGATTTGGGTATTCTTCCGTGAATATCAAATATTCGCAAATAAAAATATTAGGACAATTTTTTTTAAGAATCAACTGCCTGTTGATAAAATTAAGACTAATATTTAAAGGTAAATGATTTTTGAGCGGCAGAAAGCGGAGAAAAGTTCATGACTTCCACAAAGGTTTCGCCATATTCACGATACAACAAAATATAAACGTTGGAGGTTATGCCTTCGCTGGTGCTCTTACATAAACGCAATTTGCTATTGTCCAATCCGTTGTTAATCTTAATCATAACCACTCGGCTGGCAACTTCAAAATCATCCTTTGCGGTTATTTTTCCGGCGTCAATTTCTTTAAATTTGTTTAAGTTACGAGAGATTAAAGCTTCGTTTCTTTTCTCCAATACCGAAGTTCCCGGATTGGCCGCCAGAAAAGACTTCCCGTTTATCCAAACCTTGGATAGCAAAATCGTATCATCGCAGAGCGGAAGAGCGGAATCAATCTCAACCAACTCTTCCGTATCAACAAATTCTATTTGCTCATTTTCATCAGGGGATTCCGTGTTATCTATGATAACAGCTCCGCCATCGGACACTTCTTCGGAAACATACGGTTCGGAAGCAGGAAGTTCCTCCGTGTTCTCCTGAGCATAAAGCGGAGAGACCGAGAACAAGAAAATTGCACTTAATAGAATCCATAATTTCTGCAATGCTTTTATCCTTTTTAGAAGTTGATTGATTTAGGTGTTCTCGGAAAAGGAATAACGTCGCGGATATTACCGATACCGGTTACCAACATCATCATTCTCTCAAATCCCAAGCCAAATCCGGCATGAGGAACTGAGCCGAACTTGCGAGAATCCAGATACCAAGAGTAGTCTTCCTCTTTCATTCCCATATCTTTGATTTTTTGAACCAGAACATCATAACGTTCCTCACGTTGAGAACCGCCGATAAGTTCGCCAATTCCCGGAACCAATACGTCCATGGCGGCGACTGTACGTCCGTCATCGTTCAAACGCATATAGAAAGCTTTGATTTCCTTCGGATAATCGCGGACAATGACCGGACGTTTGAAGTGTTTTTCAGCCAGAAAACGTTCGTGTTCCGTCTGCATATCAATACCGAACTCCGGCTCATATTCAAATTTATGACCGGATTTTTTCATAATATCAATTGCTTCGGCATAGGT
>CAZFRT010000152.1:0-2908 GCA_964521455.1 uncultured Azospirillum sp. | reverse complement strand
TGTCGGAGAATGCAGCGGATTAATAAAACTCTTTCCATCGCTTAAAATAACTCTGTTTTTCACTTCCAGTTCCGTTTTTACCAAAAAGTCCTGAAATGTTTTGGACCATGCCGGAATACCAAAATCGCCGACAATAATAACCGGTTCGTCTTGTTTCAAAACAAACTCGGCCAGATTATGAAAAACAACGTCTTTTTCACTGTGAGCGATATTTGAAAAATCAATGTTAATAAAAACAAAACGCTTTCCGTTTTTTTCTACATTGATGAAAGAAGCAACGTTATTTTTGCTGAATCTTAATTTTCCGGCTCGTTCCGGAGTTAAATTTGTCAAAATAAAGCTCTTGTCTAAACTGGCGTCATTATGAAAAATTTTATATGAAAGTAAAATTTCAGGTAATAAAATCGAATGTTTGTGATTAACCCCGATTAAATCCGCCTGAACTTTTTTTGCTTCATTAATCAAAGGAACGATTTCCTTAGTGGCGTTTTGATAAACAATAGAAATTTTGTTTTCCCCGTTGCTTTCTATGTTAACCAAGATATTGGTTGCGGAAGCAATAACAAAGTAGTTGATTAGAATAAACAAAAAAGCCGAAAATGCCTGAATGAAAAATTTATAATATAAGGCTGTCAAAAGCAATCCGATGGCAACGATGTATAATTGCAGTCTCCAAGTGTTCAGATAAGCAAAAAAACCGTTTCCCTCATTGAAAAAAGCCAAAACGGAAATAACACCGACAACAATCAGCAAACTGTTTAGAACAATGTTTAAACGTTCAAATTTCTTTTTTTGACTTAAGTAACCCATTATTAATTTTTTTCCGTTATGTTTTATTATTGTTTTTTCGCAAACATCACTATATAATGCTTTTCAAAACAGTGGTATTCTAAACATTAATTAAAGATTTGTAAATGGTGCCCTTAAAATAATGCAGGAACATATAATAACTATTTTGTCCGCGATGGATTTTCTTAGTTCCGTATCCAATAACATTGATGTTTTGGCCAGTATGTTGAACCGCTATTTATCCGGAGCGAACAATCTTCGTTTAGCCTCAATTATTCTTATGCTCCTGGCTTTTATTCTTTTCCTTTTTCTGATTATCGTTTTATATGTTAAGTCCATAGTTTCTTTTTTGAAAAATGATCAGGCTGTTTCCGGTCGAAAAAAGGCAAATCCGGTTTTTGAGGATTTGGATGAAGATGTTGCAAGAGAATTGACTAATGAATTGGAGCTGGAAAAAGAACTTGAAAAAGAATTAGAACGTGAACTTGAGCAATCTCGAGCCGAAAAGCTTTATGCCGAACAACAGGAGCAGGCTGCTCGTCACCACCAAATGCGGGAGCAAGCGGAACAGGAAGAAAAAGAAAAGAAAGAACAGTCTGAAAAACAAGAACGGGAAGAAAAAGACAAAAAGCAAAAAGAAGAACAACTTGCCGAAAAAGAAAGATCTCGTGAAAAGTTTCGAGAAAAAAATGTCATAGATTTAGACTGGTCAAAAAATAAAATTGCCCAAGATGCTTTGGAACGAATTGATACGCAGACAATGAATCTGCAGTATCATCAAAGTCGGAAAAATCTTCCGGATTTAATGGGATTGATTATTGATATGATAGGTCGCGGTGTGGATGATTTGAAAATCGCCCAGACAATTATGTATCGTAATCAGGGAACTTGTTCTGAAGATGATGTTTTGCAGGTGATTGATGCCACAAAAGAATTTATTGCCCTATGTATCAATGATAAATTTCGCAATCTTTCAGTACAACAGCCGCTACCGAGAGAAGATGCCGCTTTGTTCCATTTGGCAAAAGGAGATCCTTCTTTGGCCTTGGCTTTGATTGAAGCTCTTATGGATAAGGATATTGATCGCAGTGCCAATATGGCTCTCGGTGCCAAAAGGGATGCCATCTTTACGGAAACGTCAAATAATGCCTGCACTTTCGGAACACTGGCTTCTTTAACGGATATTCATTTGGCCACGGGAGCTTTTGAATTGTCAATTGAACTTTTGCCTCATAATGTTAATGCCTGGAGCAGGGTTGCGGACAGTTATGCGAAAGCCGACAGCAATAACAAAGCGATGTGGGCATATCAAAATGTCATCAATTTGGCTGATGAGGATGTTTATCCGCGGCAGGTGGCCAATGCCAACAAAATGCTTTCGCAGTATTACTATGAACAAGGCAACAGCCTTCAGGCCGCAAAACTGTATAATGCCAGCAAGCAGTATTATGATTCTATCGGCATTAATCGCCGTTTGGATAAGAAAGAAGTTGAAATCGTCGAAATTATCGAATCTCGTCAAAGTGAGGATATGGAAACGACAATTGCCAAAATTCTTTCTCGGAACAACTCTCGTTCAGCCTAATTTTGAGCCTCAAAATTGATTCTCGGGTCAACGATGGAATAAGTTATGTCGCTGATAAGTTTCAAAACCAATCCCAGTAATGCAAAAATATACAGTGTTCCGAAAATAACCGGATAATCTCTGGTCATAATGGCTTCATAACCGAGAAGCCCCAAACCGTTCAAAGAAAAAATAACCTCAATCAATAAAGCTCCGGTAAACAACATTTTTATCAGCATAGATGGAAATCCGGCAATAACGATAAGCATTGCGTTGCGGAAAACATGACCGTATAAGATTTGGTTTTCGTTTAATCCTTTTGCTCGGGCAGTTAAAACATATTGCTTGTTAATCTCATCCATAAAAGAGTTTTTTGTCAGCATGGTTAAGCTGGCAAATCCGCCGATAACCATGGCCGTAACCGGAAGAGTAATGTGCTGGAAATAATCGATGATTTTTCCGACAAAAGAAAGCTCGTCCCAATTATCGGAAGTGAGTCCTCGTAGCGGGAACCATTGCAAATAAGTCCCTCCGGCAAAGAACACGATTAGAAAT
>CAZFRT010000151.1:0-2981 GCA_964521455.1 uncultured Azospirillum sp. | reverse complement strand
GAATACCGGCTTTGGCGTCAAAGATAGATGTACGAGCATCACCCAAGAAGTCAGAAGAAACAACTTGGTCTTCAGTATAACCCAAAATGCCTTTCAATTCGCCTTCGGAAGCTTTTTTCATTGCTTTGCAAATTTCTTCATAAGAAGCAGGTTTTTCAAGGTTAACTGTCAAGTCAACTACAGAAACATCCAAAGTAGGAACGCGGAAAGACATACCTGTCAATTTGCCGTTCAAAGAAGGGATTACTTTACCAACAGCTTTAGCAGCACCTGTGGAAGAAGGGATGATGTTGCCGGCAGCGGCACGACCGCCTCTCCAGTCTTTTGCTGACGGACCGTCAACGGTTTTCTGAGTAGCTGTTGTAGAGTGTACGGTTGTCATCAAACCGTCTTTGATACCGAAAGCGTCGTTCAAAACTTTGGCAATCGGAGCCAAGCAGTTGGTTGTGCAAGAAGCGTTGGAAACAAACTGTGTGCCTTTAACATAAGAATCTGTGTTTACACCGCAGACGAACATCGGAGTATCGTCTTTAGAAGGAGCAGACATAACAACATATTTTGCACCGGCGTCAATATGGCCTTGAGCTTTTTCTTTGGTCAGGAACAAACCTGTAGATTCAACCACATATTCGGCACCGACTTCATTCCATTTCAAGTCGGCAGGGTTCTTTTCGGCAGTTACGCGGATGGCTTTGCCGTTTACAACCAATTTTCCGTCTTTAACTTCGATTGTACCGTCGAACTGGCCGTGCATTGTGTCATAGCGAAGCATATAAGCCATATATTCAACATCAATCAAGTCGTTGATACCGACAATCTCGATGTCATTTCTTTTCTGAGCCGCACGAAATACCAAACGACCGATACGTCCAAAACCGTTAATACCGACGCGAATAGTCATATTATTATCCTTCCTTATATATATTTATGTACGGAACGCCCCGTACAGGCATTGTTTTAATCGGTGCTAATGTAGCACTAAATTGATTTTTTTCAAGTTAAATATGCAGTTATGCAAAAGCCAATGCCTGACTTGGCGAAATATTTTATTTCAGTAAAATAAAAATATTCTTTTTAAAACCAAATCATCTATCCCCCTTTGGTAAAATTGACAAAATCGGTTTTTGTTGACAAAAAAGCAAAACATGAATATTATTATGAATAATATTTTAAAATTTGGAGAATTCACATGGCTATGCAAGCACAGGTTCAAACAAGAACAAGAAAAGGAAACAACGGACCTCATCCTCATCCACGAACTCAAACCGCAACCTCTCCCCGCTTTCCGGATGAGTGGATAGACAAAGAGATAAAAGAAACCCACCGCAGTTTAATCGGCTATCTCCCTCAATATGGTGATGCTTCAGAAAAGAATGTTCTTGAACATGAATCCTTACTGTATGTGACGTATGTTACAACAAAATTTATCAGAATGAACAAAGTAACAGGGCAAACCACATCTGCTCATAGGTTACCAAAATTGGAAATCCAAGGTTTTGATTTAGAAATGAACAACTATAAAAAAGAGGCTGTTCAAAAGGCCATACAATCTTTTCAAAAAGCCGGTGCCAATGTTCAAAAGCCTGATTCCGGACAAAGAACCGCCCTTTACTCTTCTTATCATTTTGATGCGAACGGCCGTGTACTTAACGGAGGAATGAACGTTCAAGCTCTTGCTAATCTATCTCCTACAGAACACAAAGCCTGCAATCTTCTTTCCATCATTAGCGGCCATGATCACGGAGATTCTTTTTCCAATGCTCTTTTAACGGATAATTCTATCGATGAAAACAGGTTTATAAAACTCCGTTTATCTTCTTCTAAAAAAGAGGTAGAGCATTATTTCAACGAAAGCGGTAAAATGTACTCTTCTTATGAAATAGAAGGGATGAGACGAAAAGCCCTTGAAGAAAAATACAGAAAAGAGGCTGAAAAGTACCAACAGCAAATACAAGAAGCTATTGACAGATCCAGAAGAAAATCAGAAACAGTTGATACGCAAGTTTCAGGACAAACAGACGAAGCAAAAAAATCTTCAAATGCAAATAGGGGCTCACAATCTACGCCTCCAACAACTTTGGCAACTGTCGATACAAAGAAAAAAGACAACTCCGCTCAACCTGTTTCCGAACAAAACAAACGTTCAACTGCTTCCGGCAAAGGAATCAATACTTCTGAAGGGCTCAGACCGTCCGCAGATAACAGCCATCGTGCCCAAACAACCGCAGAAAATGTTGAATATAAAAAACAATGGCAATCATTCAGTAAGGATATTGCAGCCAAGAATAATCTTTTGTATGAAGAAACTTCCAACTCAAATATCTTTTCTGCAAAATTAAAAAGTAAAACGGATAACTCTTATACTCAAATTTCTGCGTCTTCGGCAAATAATCTGGCCTTAACAGCCGTGGACAAAGACGGAAAGAAAACCGTTCCGGACTTGAAAATTTTTGAGGCTTTGGCTGAAAAAGCCAAAAAAGAAGGCGAACCAATTAAATTCGGAAACATTAAAGATGCTGATTTCAAGGCAAAATTAATGATTGCTTGTCTGGCTAAAAATGTTGAGATGATAAATCAGCCTGAACTCAGTCAGGAATTTTTAGCATCCTTAAGTCCGACAATTTCCGTCAGATTGCGAGCTGAATTTAATCGGGCTCAGTCTATTCGATCTCAAACAGCTCATACCACCCAAGAAAGGGATTCTGGAGACACGCCGCAAGCTTCAACAAGTTTGCCGATGCTCTTTTTGAACAAAGAGTCTCACAGGCGTTAACGGAATACACCGCCCTTGCTCATTAAATTTTCTAAGAAATGGTAATAAAAAACCCTCCACAAGGAGGGTTTTCAAACATTGTGCCTGCTCAAGCTCGGTCAGAGCTTCGCTCTGATACCACTTAGAAAGTTAAATTCGCCTCGGTTGCTATCGCCGCCCTTGCTCATTAAATTTTCTAAGAAATGGTAATAAAAAACCCTCCACAAGG
>CAZFRT010000150.1:511-3043 GCA_964521455.1 uncultured Azospirillum sp. | reverse complement strand
ATTAAACGTCGAAATCTTCCCGTAAAGATAATCATTATGAACAATCAAGGTTTAGGAATGGTTCGTCAGTTCCAAGATGCTTATTTTGACGGGCGTAATGCATCAACCATTGAAGATTATTCGGCTCCAGATTTTGAACAAATTGCTCGCGCATACGGACTAAAATCTTTTACACGAAAAGCTGAAACTTTAACAGATAAATTTTGGCAAGGATTTTTTAAAGATGATACACCTGCTTTGGTTAACATCATTCTTAATCAAAAAACGCAAATTGTACCCAAAGTTATGTTTGGACATGCTATTGATGATATGCATCCTTTTTTAAGTCCGGAACAGCTGAAAGCCGCAAAGGAAATATAAAATGAATATTTTACTTACCGGTTCGGGAGGGTTTATCGGAACACACTTAAAAAAATTTTTAAGTGAATATAATTTGTTTTCGCCAAGAAGCCGTGAATTGAATCTCTTAGAGGACGAGGCCGTAAAAAAATATCTGAAAGAAAATAAAATTGATTTTATCGTTCACGCGGCATCTTGCGGTGTCAGAATTTCTCCAGAAGCAACCTTGGATGAGGTGGCAAAACCAAACATAGAAATGTTCAAAAATCTTGCAAAAAGCGGTTTGCCAATGATTACAATCGGCTCAGGTGCCGAATATGATAAATCGAAACCGATTATTAATGCTAAAGAAGATGATTTTGAAAAATCAATTCCTCAAGATCCTTACGGTTATTCGAAATATTTAATCTCAAAAGAAATTAAAAAAAGAAATAATATTCTTAATTTAAGAGTATTTGGAATTTATGGTATCGGAGAGCATCCATCAAGAGTTACTTCATGCATTATTCAAGCAAAACTCAAAAATGAACCGGTTGTCTTAAATCAAAATGTTCGTTTCAGTTTTATTTATATTGATGATTTTTGCAAAATTGTTAAACATTTTATTGATTATCCGACAACTGAAAAATTTTTGAATGTTGCATCTGACAAAAACATTGAAATTGTCGAACTGGCAAAAATAATCGGCGTACAAACAATCGTTAAAAATTCCGGTCTGAATAACGAATATACTGCAAATATTCAAAAATTACAAAATCTGCTTAGAAATTTTGAATTTACAACTTATGAAGATGGGCTAAACAAGTTTTACAGAGTTTTAAAAAATGAAAAATAAAGTACTGACAAAAGATGATATTGAAGTTTTTGTATTAACCTATAACCGAGCAAACCTTTTAAATAAGGCTGTTGACAGTATTCTGCAACAAAGTGTCGGCCCTCTTAAGGTTACGATTATTGACAATGCCTCAACAGACAACACTCAAGCTCTTATAGAAAACAAACAAAAAAATTATCCGAATCTTTTTTATTTTCGGCAACCTGTTCATTTGAGTTGCTTCGCCGAAAATTTACGTGCGGCACAGGAAAAAGCTCAAAGCAAATATGTGATGTTTTTTCACGATGATGATATTGCTCATCCGCAATATATAGAAATTGCTCTAAAATTGATTAACAAATATCAAAATACAGATCTTGTATGCACCCTGCTTAAAACTTTTACAGATGAAAAAGAGATTGAAATTTGTAAATTTGATAAAGTTCGATATACATTATTTCCCAACAAGAACGCTTTTACAGCTCATATTTATGGCGCAATGTTTACAAACGAAACTTCTCTTTACTTCCCTAACCTTATTTATAAAACAGAAAACATTAAACATATTTATATGAATTCTGATATCGGAGGAAAGACCGCTGATAAGCCTTTCGTTATTTCATCTTTGAAAGAAGGAACGGTTTTGCAAATCAGAGAACCTGAAATTTTTAATTACAGAATTCATGAAGCTCAAGATTCTCAAAATAAAAAGGAAGTTAATCCGACATGTGAGCAAATCATCGAACATCAAAAATTTTTTAAAGAAAAACTTTCATTCTCAAATCAGGCAAAAAAAGTATTTTTTGCTTTTGCTCTGGATTGGGCGGAAATGTTATATATTTTTGGACATAATGATCTTTCCAAGAAAAGTAAAAGAAACTTTTATAAACTCTGTTATAAGAATGGTATTTTAGACTTAAATACCTTATTATCGAAAACAGGATTTTTCAGATCTATTCATAGAAAAATCTACAAAAAACGAAAAGAACTAATCAAAAAAATTTTAAAAAAATCAGAACCGGAAACTCTAATATTGGATATGGAATAAGATTATGTTACAAAAATTTATTTCAATATTTTTTAAGGTAAAATATAAACAAAATCAAAAAATCACCAGATTTTTATGGTTTAAATGGAAAGAGGAAATAAAAAATCCGCCTAAGTTTGTTCCTTTTGTACCGAATATTCCGCATGTCGGTAAGTGTACCTATACAGGACCGGATATTTATATCCCAAACAGCAAAGAAACAAAAATCGGAAAATTTTGCATTATCGGCTTAGGTGTTTCCATTGGTTGCGGAAGGCATCCACTCAATTTTTTAACTTCTTCACCATTTAGAATTGATAATACCCAACGAATAGGACGAGAGAATTTTACA
>CAZFRT010000150.1:0-501 GCA_964521455.1 uncultured Azospirillum sp. | reverse complement strand
TAACTTCTTCACCATTTATTTATGCAGACAATATGGATTATAAAGATAAAGACGTGGGTTCACATAATGAATACATTGATACCGTTGAACCTGTTAATATAGGAAATGATGTATGGATTGGCGACAGAGCTCTGATTATGAACGGAGTTACAATAGGTGATGGAGCTGTTATCGGAGCCCATGCAGTTGTAACCAAAGATGTCCCTCCATATGCTATTGTGGTTGGTGTTCCTGCAAGAATTATAAAATATCGTTTTTCTGAAGATATTATAGCAAGGTTGCTCAAATCAGAATGGTGGAATTTACCGGATAACATTATCAAAAAAATTCCTTATGATAATATTTCAGAAACTTTAGATTTTTTGGAACATCTGAAAAAATAGGCAACATGAAAATTTGTTAAATTCGTTTTTTACACAAACTGAACATCTGAAAATAAATTTTGTCCTTTTGTCTATTTTTTACTTGTATCAGATTAAAATATATGTTATATATATTTAC
>CAZFRT010000149.1:0-3154 GCA_964521455.1 uncultured Azospirillum sp. | reverse complement strand
GTCGACGGAGCTCATATTGCCTCTTTGTTGATGACATTTTTCTATCAACAAATGCCGAAATTAATAGAAAACGGACACTTATTCATTGCTACACCGCCTTTGTATAAGATTTCTGTCGGTCGCAAGAACTTCTATGCTTTGGATGATGATGACAAAGACCGCATTCTGAAAAAAGAAGTTAAAGGTAACCAAAAGCCGGACATCAGTCGTTTTAAAGGTTTGGGAGAAATGAGTGCCCAGCAGTTGAAAGAAACGACAATGGATAAGAAAAACCGTATGCTTTTGAAAGTACTTATTCCAAATACATCAACGGAAGAAGGTAAGGAAGAAGCTTTTGAAACGCGTCGTCAGGTGGAACGGTTAATGGGTAAAAATCCGGAACCTCGTTTCAAATTTATTATTGAACGTGCAAAATTTGTTGATGATTTGGACATCTGATGATTCGCGTTTTTCATTCTGCTGATACAGACAGATTGGTTTCTCTTTGGCTGAGAACCTCTGTTTCGGCTCATTCGTTTATTTCTGAAGAATATTGGAAAAATAAAGAGGCGTTTGTTCGCACGCAATGCCTTTCCTCTGCTCAAACTTTTGTTTTTGAAGATAAACACAAACTGAAAGGATTTGTCTCCGTCTTAGATAAAGGGTATATCGGTGCATTATTTGTCGGAGAAGAATATCAGGGCAAAAAAATCGGCAGTAAGTTGATGAATTTGGTAAAAAAACGATTTTCACATCTGACCTTGAACGTCTATGTGAAGAATACTCCGGCAGTGTCTTTTTATCAAAAATCTGGTTTCAAAATTATTTCGGAACAAATTGATGAGCAAACCGGGGAAAAAGAACTGATGATGAGTTGGGCTCTGGGGTGTAAGAGCGGTTTTCAAAAACGTTTTCACGGAGATTCCTGAATACAAAAACACCTGTTAGTCCCTAAAAGGAGTAACAGGTGTCGTTTGTTTGATAGTTTTCTTTAATCCTTATCTTTGTATCCCGCAATCTTATCGGCAATTTTATCGGAGGAGATACCTAATATCCAAGCTATAATCATAATTATCATAGCAGTAAAAAATGCTACGAAAAAAGCCAAAATAACCGAGACTACTATTCTCAGAACATAAGGAAGAAAACATAAAGGAATAGGAACAAAACACATGGCAATGAGAGAGGCGACTAAACCTCCTCGCCAAAATGCCATTAATTTGCTTTTTACGGAGTGATAGTCCGGCATCGAAAAAAAGCAAAAACCACCAAACACGATGACAATCAAACTGAGAATCAAATCATTCATAATTGTAAAATTTTTTAGTTAGAAACTGTTATCCAATCCCAAAGCTTTTGCAAAAGCGTGGTAAGGATAGAAAGAACAATGATCGCAATCATGCAAATTACAGTCATTACCGCCGTTGCAAAAAAATTGATGACGTAACGACCTCCGAAACTCATCTCTCCTGCATCAATGAAAACGTTTAAGGGAAAGATGATTAGAAAAAATACAGAAAGAACAAAAATGCTTCTGAAAAATCTAATCCAGAAGAGATTTTCTAATTCTCCCCAAAAGCAACGGAGTGCAGACAAACTCAAAAGAGCGACGAAGACGAATTTCACGACTTCAAAAGAAGATAGTTGTTCCATACGCGTTGTATTTTAAGTTTTTTATTTGATTTTATTTTTAATTTATCAAAAGAGTGGCAATGTTTGTTACCTTTAGTTTTTACAATGATACGTTCGGATAATGATAAAGAATTAAAATTAAAATATGTTTTTTTGTCCAAACTGTCAATACGTTATTTATAAAAATAAAAACCCCGCTTTTTATAGCGGGGTTTTACAAAAGTAATTAATTTTTTACTTTACGTAAATCTGAACTTCTGAAGCAGTTGCTTCGGTACTGGAACGAGCTGTCAAAGCAATTTTATCAGCACCTACGCCCATAGAAACCATTTCCTGAAAAATTTCAGAGGCATGATTCCTTGCATTAGAGGCAGAGAGTTGATTTCCGTTAGTTGGATTAACGGCAACAACTTCAAACATAACATTAGGCTTTTTTTGTAAAGCAGTGCTTACGGCACGCTTTAAACCGTCTTTATAATTAACGTCAGATCTGTTGAACTTGGCTGCAAACAAAGGCTTACCTGATATGGCGGCATCTTGTCTGTAAAATGTCGGAGCGACAGAAGAACTGACTAAAGGAGAATTGTTTACACCATAACTTCCGACTTTGATGGCATTGCTCAGGTCGGCAATATAATTGCTTGCTGTGTCAATATACTGTTTCTGACGAGCAGTGTCAGCATTGATTTCAGATAACAGACTGTTAATCAGAATGGAAGTTTGGTTGGTTTCGTTTTCCAAAATACGCAACTGTCTGTGATCTTCGTCAACAGCACCGGATACGGTATAAGCGGCTTTAATTGAATCCAACAAATATGTTGTCATGGCAGCATCGGAAGCAACGCGGGAAGACAACTGGCTTAAAGTGTTGGTATTATTATTCATAACCTGAATGTTGCTTTGTGCATTTTGCAACATGGCATACATTTGCGGGTTACCCGGTGTTGTACCTACTTGTAATTTAGCTTCGATTGTACCGATGGTTTTGTGATATTGCAAAGCGTTGTTGATAACGGATCCACGAATTTTTTGCAGTTCTTCGTTGTGGTTGCGGATAGCTGTCTGCAACTGAGCCAGTTCGTTTCTGAAAGTAACGACTTTCTGTCCGACGAATGTACCGGTGTTGCTTCCGCTTTTAACTTCAATCGGCTCAAAATTTGTAGAACCGAGCTGCGGAACATCCTCTTTTTTCAAAGAAGAATAAATACTTCCGTCTTTAACGGATTCTTCTTGAGAATCAGAACCGAGCAGAGAAGGGAACAAAGCATCTGAACTGAAAGTGCAGCCACTCATTAATAACAATGAGCAGGAGAATAAAGACAATCTGATAGCTATTTTTTTCATTTAACAAAGTACCTTTTTGAAAACTTGTGTTATATAACGTATATGCTTTTTACACTTTTAACTTATTTTGTAAAGGTAATTTTGCAAAAAAACAAGTAAGAATTTGTATTTATTACTAATTATTACGAAATAAGTGTCGATTTGCGGAAAGTGTAAGAGAAATAGATTAAAATTCTTTTAAATTAGTTGAATTTTTTAC
>CAZFRT010000148.1:0-3179 GCA_964521455.1 uncultured Azospirillum sp. | reverse complement strand
GGCAAGTTCTGCAAATAGAGGTTAACGCCCAAATTATTAAGAGCTATGAATTTTAACAGAGTATTCAGAACTGAAGACGGACAGGTATTCACCAAGATCGCCGCAAACGAGATCGAAAACTTCCCCGGCAACTACATCACTGTCGTTGACGGAAAAGCAGTCGCTGTCATCGACGGAGAAGAGGTCGCTTTCCCAAGCATACTGTACAATGAAATCGGCGTAAAATACGTTTTCGTTGATTTCTACGAACACGGCAAAAGGATGGCGAAGAAACATGGAGTGTACTTCGCTGTCAAGCAAGAGCCGATAAGGGTCTGGCGGGCCATCAAGCCCGGCGAAGTTCTCCGCACCGTCATTGACGGATACGAGGAGCACAGTATAGAGCTGGATAAGGATAAGGTAGCCGCACAGAACGTGATCAAGAACGAGTTCTACGCCATCCCCAAAGATGTGCTGGAAAAGAAATACAAGTTCGATCATAGTGAGTTCGACTACGACCTCTATGTCCCGAAGTCGGACGCCGTATCCCAGTGGGTTTACAGCGATGTAAACGTCTTTGGAGTACTATGGGGTGGTTTGGAATTCCTAACGACGCCAATGCTCAATATCACCGATCCCGGCGACTGCTACGGTTGCAATTATGTAGTCTGGTGGGGGAATGATGGAAGACTTTCCTCTTACAAGGTTCTCGGTTTCTTCCGCGCCTGTGGAGCACTGTTCTATGAGCAGCCTGTGGCAGAGCCCATCTCGGTGGCACAAAGCACATTTCAGCCGCCAAGAGTTCTCTGCTAATAAAATTCAACACTAAAGGAACCTTTCGGGGTTCCTTTTTTGTTTGTAATCAAATTATCTATTTACAATATACCTTATAATGGTATATATTAAAAATATACCCATAGCGGGTATCTGGATTTTAAGGAGAAAATAAATGGCAAAATGTAATAATCCGAATTGCAAATGTGAAAACTGTCAGTGTGGCGACAATTGCCAATGCGGTGAAAACTGCAACTGTGGTGAGAAATGTCAGTGTGGTGAAAAATGCGGATGCTCTGAACACAAAAGCAAATAGGGATAAATTGATCATTAAAGGTCGGAAAATAGAATCCGGCCTTAATTTATGTCCGGAAAGCAAGTTGACATTCTGAACCATTCACGATATTAAACTGTAATATGATAGATATAAATAACATAACGGTTCGGATTGGCAGTAAAGTTCTTCTGGAACAAGCCTCCGCACATATCGGGGACGGATGGAAAGTCGGATTGGTCGGCGCTAACGGTTGCGGAAAATCGACTTTGTTTAAGGTTCTGCTCGGACAAAAGGAGACCGAGACCGGAGACATTTTCTTTCCTTCAGGGTATCGTGTGGCAACAGTTGCTCAAGAGCAGGAAAATATCGATATTACGGTTTTAGATTTCGTATTAGCCGCAGATAAAGAGCGTTGCGATTTATTGCGTCGTTTAGAAACAGCTTATGAATGGGAACTCGGAGAAATACACGAACGGCTTAATCTGATTGGGGCATCATCCGCCGAGGGCCGGGCATCTGCAATTTTAAATGGCTTAGGTTTTTCTCAGGAAGATTTCAGCCGTCCCATCAAAGAATTTTCGGGCGGGTGGCGTATGCGCTTGGCTCTGGCTGCAGCTCTGTTTCAGCCTTCAGATATTTTACTTTTGGATGAGCCGACTAACCACTTAGACCTGGAAGCGTCGGTTTGGTTGGAAAATCACCTGAAAAAATACAAAGGGACTTTGCTGCTGATTAGCCACGACAAATATGTCTTAAACGATTTGTGTGATTATATCATCCATATCGAAAATCAAAATTTATATACCTATTCCGGAAATTATGACACGTTTCGTACGACACGAGCCTTGCAAAGGGAAGTTCAGGCGCGAAGAATAGAAAAACAAGAGGCTAAGCGTCAGCATTTACAGTCTTTTGTAGATCGCTTTCGTTATAAGGCTTCCAAAGCCAAACAAGCGCAAAGCCGACTGAAAATGTTAGAAAAATTAGGGACGGAAGCTCCTTTGAGTGCGGAATATTCAAGCCATTTTGATTTCCCCGAGCCGGAAGAATTGGCTCCGCCGTTTTTGAGTTTTGAAAAAGTCTCTGCCGGTTACGGAGAGAATATTGTTTTGAAAAACCTTTCTTTCCGCATTGTCAATAACGATAGAATTGCTCTGCTCGGCGCAAATGGTAACGGTAAGTCAACTCTTGCCAAAGTTATTTCCGGTCGTTTAGGTGCCTTAGATGGAGAAATTTTACGCTCCCGTAAGTTAGAAGTCGGATATTTTGCTCAACATCAAAGCGAAGAATTACCGTTGGATATTACTCCGACAGAGTATCTCCAAAATTTAATGCCTGAGAAGAACGAAACGCAAGTGCGTTCGCATTTGGCTCGGTTTGGATTAGATAAAGAAAAAGCAACAACGGAAATCGCCAAACTTTCCGGAGGAGAGAAAGCACGGCTTTTGTTTGCCGTAATGAGTCGTAATGCTCCGGCATTGTTGATTTTGGATGAGCCGACCAACCATTTGGACATCGAAGGGCGAGAAGCCCTGATTGAGGCGCTGAATGATTACAAAGGTTCTGTAATCCTTATCACACACGATTTGCATTTGATAGAACTGGTGGCCGATGACTTATGGTTGGTGAAAAATCAAACCTGCCGTCCTTATAGCGGAGATTTGGATGAGTATAAACAATCACTTCTTACCGAAAAAAATACTGTAAAAAAGACTACGGAACCGGCAAAAGAAAATCCTAAAAAGAATAATAATTATTTTGAGATCAAACAGTTAAATTCAGAAGCCAAACGTTTGGAAAAACTTTTGCAAAAGTTGAATGAGGAGAAAACTGCCGCTGAAAATAAATTTATGTGCGATTTGACAGCGGAAGAGATGATTGTCCTCCAAAAAGAATACGGCAATCTGCAAAAAAAGATTGAAGAAACGGAGGAACAATGGCTGGATGTTTCTGAAAAATTAGAAAATCTCGGGTGATTTTTCCGGTAATAAAAAAAGCCTTCCGTTTGGAAGGCTTTTTCGTAACTCTTTGATTTATTTGTATTCGCCGATATACATACCCAAAACCTTGGCAGCTTTAACATAATCGCTGTCGGGGTTGAGTTTTGTTGTTCCTTCTTTAACAACATCTTCAATAGATACATAATCAA
>CAZFRT010000147.1:0-3213 GCA_964521455.1 uncultured Azospirillum sp. | reverse complement strand
GGCCACGGCGAAGTGCTTGCCCTTGACGCCCGCCAGGTCGGTAATGCCGGACTTCTGGCTGATTTGACCGGAATTCCGGTTATCTGGGATTTTCGGTCGGATGATATCATGAACGGCGGGGAAGGGGCTCCTCTGGCTCCGGTACATAATCTCCATATCGCGGGAGATATGAAAAATAAAGGTGTTTTCCCGGTTGCTTTTTGTAATGCTGGCAACACCGGAAACATAGCGGTTATTTCAGAAGATAAAAACGGAAAAAATATTGTTCTGGGATGGGATATCGGGCCGTTTAATCATTTTGCGGATTACCTTACCCGTACCCATAAAGGACAAGCTTGTGATTTGAATGCTCAATGGGGAAAACAGGGCAAGATTGTTCCTGAACTCTTAGATAAGCTTTTTCATACTGTGGCAGTTAATGACAAGGGAGAAAATTTCTACCGCCAAACACCGCCAAAATCATCTGATCCGAGTTGGTATAGGGTTATTGATGAACTTGATAACTTAAAATATCCGTTTGAAGACACGCTCAGAACCGTGGAATATTTAAGCACTTACGCTTATATGCACTCTTTGTCGTTTATTCCGGACAATATAAAAATGCCGGAAAATTTTCTTGTTTTTGGCGGCGGGTGGAAAAATCCGTTGTGTATTCCTGACTTTAAAAATTTACTTTCGGGGCAGGGAGTTGTCTTGGATGAACATAAAGAACTTTTTGAGAAAATTCGTAGCAGATTTACCAAAGAATGCCAAATTGAGTGGTCTGATAAACATGGTTACAGCGGAAAATATATGGAAGCCCGTATTTTTGCTGATTTGGCATATTGTAAAATCATTGGCGAACCTTTTACTTATCCTGAAACAACAGGATGTCGAAAGCCTGTTATCGCCGGTATATGGCGTTATCCTGAAGAAAAGACAGAGGCTCCTCTGTGGAATAGGGCGGTAAAAGGATGGAAAAAAGTTGACAGTTTTGAGAAATTAAGATATTTTAGACAAAATTTTAAGTCTATGTAAACAGTATTTTTATATTATAACAAATAAAACATTTATGGAAGAAGAAAAAGATTTTGTTCGGGAATATCAAAACGGTGTTTCCCAAAGATTAGGCGTTGTCGCAATTGTTGCCTTCATTGTCGGAGCTTTCCTATTTTGTGTGGCTCAATGCAAAGAGAATGCCGAAAAAGAGTTTAATGAACGTCCTGTCTATGAAATCAGCAACGTTATAGAAATAACTGGAAAGAATGTGGTCGTTATCACATTTACAAACGGCGACAGCTACGAAGCTGAAAAATATGTGATGGACTATGGTTTGAAACCGGGACTGAAAATCCGTTTTAAGGATTACTCCGGTGTCATTACCAAAGTTAAAGTTATTGAATAATTCACCCGTACAAAACAAAAAGAACGTCGGTATTTTGATTTACCGACGTTCTTTTATTTTAAGAAGAAAATTATTGTTGATGTTGCTTCAACAGATTGAAAAAATTGTTCATTTTTCCAGTCGCAAAATTCATAAAGACCATATATTCTTCATGAGAGACATTGCCGTCTCCGTTTTGGTCGATTTGCCTAAAAGCCGCTTCGCTTTTTTGGCGGGTTTCAGCTAAAATATAATCCATATACTCTTCTTGAGAAATATTTCCGTCATTGTTGGCGTCCATTGCATTAAATTCTTTATCTCCTGATGTCGTCAGCATAGCTTGCAAAGCTGAAACATCAATGTTTTGGGCAAAAACGGGAAAAGAAATCAGAACAAAACAAATTACAAAATATTTTTTCATATTGGTTTCCTAAAAAAAAGAACTCCCTCAAGAGAAGAGGGAGTTCAGTTAACAGATTTTAATAAGAACGTGCGTAAATCACATCTATTGTTGCCGGTTTTCCGGTCAACAGACATTTTCCTTCTGTTTGAGTTTGATCAAAAGGAATACAACGGATAGTGATTTTCATTTCTTTCAAAATACTTTCCGTTTTCGGATCTCCACACCATTTACCGCGAACAAAAGCGACTTTGCCTTGCTTGCCGTCTTCAATCCATTGGTTGGAGCTTTCAAAATATTTTCTGAAATCTTCCGGAGCAGTAATATCGGTACGGATATTGTGCTTCAAACGATTCTGAGCTTTATCGAACATGGCTTTTTGAATATTTTCCAGTCTTTGAGAAATGGTAGTAACAAAATCATCAAAAGCAACAATTTGTTTGCCTTCCGGAGTACCGAGTTTAAGGCGTTCTTTAACCATAACCTTGTTACCTTCGACATCACGCATACCGATTTCACAAATAATCGGAGCTCCTTTACGGGTCCATTCCCAGAATTTGTCAACGGAAGCCTTATCTCTCTGGTCAATTTTAATACGGATTTTTTCACCGAACGGAAACTGATTTTTCAGTTCGCTTTGCAGACGGGTAATATAAGTCATAACCTGTTCAGCGTCTTCAGGCTTTTTAATAACCGGAACCAAAACAACTTGATAAGGAGCAATTCGAGGAGGAACAACCATACCATCATCATCTGCGTGTGTCATAATCACACCGCCGATAAGACGGGTGGAAACACCCCAAGAAGTCGTGTAAGCGTATTCTTGCTGTCCCTTATTGTTCACAAAAGAGATATTGGCGGATTTTGCAAAATTCTGACCGAGAAAGTGGGACGTTCCTGCTTGCAAAGCTTTACCATCCTGCATCATTGCTTCAATACAATAGGTGTCAATTGCCCCCGGAAATTTCTCATGTTCCGGTTTGCGTCCGACCAGAACCGGCGTAGCTAAAGCATCCTCACAAAGTTGTTTATAAACTTCCAACATCCGTGTGGTTTCCTGTTCGGCATCATCATGAGTGGCGTGAGCGGTATGTCCTTCCTGCCACAAAAATTCACGCGTACGCAAAAACAGACGAGGACGCATTTCCCAACGAACCACATTGGCCCATTGGTTAATCAGCACCGGCAAATCACGATAAGATTTAACCCATTTAGAAAAGGAGTCTGCAATAATCGCTTCAGATGTCGGACGAACAATCAAAGGTTCATCAAGTTCTGAATCAGGAACAAGCTTTCCGTCTTTCATAGAGAGGCGGGAATGTGTAACCACGGCCATTTCTTTAGCGAAACCATCAACATGCTCAGCCTCTTTTTGGAAGAAGGATAAAGGGATGAACATTGGAAAATAGCAGTTTTCGTGACCGGTGTCTTTAATTTTTTCATCCAAAAC
>CAZFRT010000146.1:0-3248 GCA_964521455.1 uncultured Azospirillum sp. | reverse complement strand
GAATCCGCTGAAGAAGAGGATGATGAAGTCTTCTTTGACAGTGAAGAATAATTTTATAAAGGAACAACAAAAATGATGAATATTCAAGGAATTATGAAACAAGCTCAGATGATGCAGAAAAAAATGGAAGAGGCTCAAGCCAAACTTGCCGAGCAAGAAGTAATGGGCTCCAGCGGCGGCGGCATGGTTAATGTTACTCTTAACGGCAAATTTGAAATGAAAAAAATCGAGTTGGATAAGTCTCTTATTGTTGCCGATGAAGCCGATATTCTTGAAGATTTAATCGTTGCTGCTTTTAATGACGCCAAAGCCAAGGCGGACGCTATGATGGCCGAAGGATTACAGGATGTTACCGGTGGACTTAATTTGGGCGGTTTGAAGCTTCCTTTCTAATCAGAGAAACAAAATGGCCGGCAAAGAAATTGAAAAACTGATAAAAATCATCGCCAAACTTCCGTCTTTGGGTACACGCTCCTCACGGCGTATTGTTTTGCAACTGCTGAAAAAAAGGGAAAGCCTATTTCTTCCGTTAATCGAATCCCTTAATGAGGTAGCTCAAAACATTAAAACCTGCGAAATTTGCGGTAATTTTGACACCACCTCCCCCTGCTCTGTTTGTGCCTCTGAAAAAAGAGAACAGCACCAAATATGTGTTGTGCAAGATGTAGCCGATTTATGGGCAATGGAGCGGGTCGCTTTTTTCAAGGGAAAATATCACGTTTTAGGAGGTGTTTTATCGGCTCTGGATGGTGTTGCTCCCGAAGATTTAAATATTGAAAGTTTGCTTTATCGGATAAAAAAAGAAGTGATTTCCGAAGTTATTCTTGCTTTGCCGGCAACCGTCGACGGACAGATTACCGCACATTATCTTGTTTCTAAACTTAAAGATTGCGATGTCAAAGTTACGACTTTGGCTCAAGGAATCCCGATGGGGGCTGAACTTGATTATATGGACGAAGGAACGATTCAGCTGGCTCTAAACTCCAGAAAACTCTTGTAATGAAGAAAATGTTTCTTTTGTCCAGATTGTATCCTTAATAAAAGTTGTAATATTTTTTAGATTGTGCTACTGCTCTTTTAAGAAAAATAATTTTTAAAAGCGGTAAATCATGAAATATTATGACTTATTTGTGCCTTTCGGGGCTTTTTGTGCCACATCATACCATTTGCGACGCCGTAATCTGCAAACCGAGGCTTTGCCTTTGGACTGGATAGGCGTGTGGAAAATTGAGCAAGCCGCAGAACTGATAAAATCTAAATTTGACGGCTTTTTTCAAAAAGAAAACTTAGTTTTTCAGAACGTTAACGGAACACATAATGCTTATATGGATGAACCTAATCATGTGGCTTTTTTTCATTGTATAGACAGCGATCTTCCTTTTGAAGAGGGATATGCAAAAGCTAAAGCGATGTTTGACCGCCGTATTCAACGCGTCTGCGAAAGAATGGACAAAGCTAAGAGCATTTTGTTTGTATATGCCAACAATGAAGAAGTTACACCTGAAGAATCTGCCAAAGCATTCAGTATTCTAAAAGCTAATTACCCGAACAAAAAAATCGACTTGTTAGTTCTGGATTTGAAAAAAGATTATAAAGGTATTGAATATCAACAAGTTAATAAAAACGTCATTTTTGTAAAAATGGAATTTGATTTGGAACACGATTTATATTCCGGAAGAAAAGAATCTTTTGACGAGATTTTAAAAAATTATCAAATAGCTTCTCTGGAAAAACGCCTCAAAAACGTTTTCGATAAGATATTGTTTAATTTAAAACGTATTTGTGTCAGCCTTGTTTGTATGTTTATTCCAAATAAGCAAACAAGAAAAAAACTAAGAAAGAAATTAAAAACCAATCGTTGTGTTTTTGACAGATAAAAGTAAAGCCCCTTTTTCGGGGCTTTTATTTTATTCCAATGTATTTTCAATTAGACGATCAAGATTATCTCTTTCGCTGTTATTATAACCATCAAATTCTTCTTTGATTTTTTCCAGTTTTTTCCGATCTTCCCGAAGTTTTTCAACCTGAGGACGGGCAAACTTCTCAAACAAAGCATCAACATCGTCTTTTTTAGCCTTTCCAGACGCTTTTCCGTCTTTTTCCGAATCCTCATTCTCATTTTCTTCGCCTGCTGCTTCCTGCGTCTTCTTACGGATTGTATCAAGCGTTTCTTTCGGTATCAAAGCTTCTATCGGTTGAGCAAAAGAACCCGCAATGTTAAAATATTTGGATTCCGTAAATACCGGCGATTGTCTGTCTCTCGGAACCATCCAGTTTAACAGAATATAAAACAAAGTTACCAACAAAAATGCTCGGGCAATTCCGAAAAACAAACCTAATATTCTATCAATATTGCTTAATTTACTGGAACGAATCTTACTGACAATGCGTCCGGTCAACAGAATCCAGATAATCAGGAAGGTTATTAAAATAAACAAAGAGGTTACGACACCAACCATCCAACCTGTTTGAATATACAATTCCGCAATCGGACTCAAAATCGGCAACAGATAAATAATGGATGCTGTTCCCAATACCCAGCCGATAATTGATAAAACTTCTTTTATTAATCCCCTGCTTAGGGCGATTAAGGCTGAAATACCGACGATAATTAAAATTATCACATCCAAATTATTTAACTGGTGCATTTTCTTGTTCCTAATTAAACCAATTGATTAATCTCTGGACATTACCGATTTCATATAAATTAATGTCCAGTTTATTTTGTTTCTTATCATTATGACTTGGTGGCGTTATCGCACTCGTAAATCCAAGCTTATAAGCCTCTTTTAAGCGGGAATTCGGTTGGCTGACGGCACGAATTTCTCCGGAAAGACCGATTTCTCCGAAGATAACCATATCCGCCGGAAGGGGCTTGTTGGTTAAAGAGGAAATAACAGCCATCGCAACAGCCAAATCTGCCGCCGGTTCGGATATTTTCAGCCCTCCGGCAATATTCAAATAAATATCCTGAGAACTTAAATTCATACCGCAACGGGCTTCCAAAACAGCCAAAACCATC
Organism: uncultured Azospirillum sp.; assembly: GCA_964521455.1. Taxonomy (GTDB): domain Bacteria; phylum Pseudomonadota; class Alphaproteobacteria; order RF32; family CAG-239; genus JAGAJR01. The sequence goes on along the minus strand of CAZFRT010000146.1, from coordinate 226 downwards.
GCTAAGCGGTTAGAATCCCAACCGACAACCGCTCTTTTCGGGCTGGCATATCCGGTCGGACTGACCAAAGCCTGAATTTCCACTAAAACCGGTCGAGACCCTTCTATTCCGGCAAAAACACAAGAACCGGAGACATTTCCCTGTCTTTCTGCCAAAAACAGTGCTGACGGGTTTTCAACCTCCACCAAACCTTGATCCTGCATTTCAAAAACACCGATTTCATCTG
>CAZFRT010000145.1:0-3257 GCA_964521455.1 uncultured Azospirillum sp. | reverse complement strand
CAGATGTAAAATAACTTGCCAGTTACGTCAATGCGTAACTGGCTTTAATCAACAGTTGGCAGTAATTCCTGTTGCAAAAAGCGACAAATCTGTTGAATGAACAGTATTTATGGTTATAATTTTAGGAAAATATACTTCTAAAGGATAACTTTTATGACTATTGATGCTGTTTCACCTAGCCAATGTACCGGTTGCCATGCGTGTTTAAATATATGTCCTGTCCGTGCGATTGAAATGTCCGATACCGGAGAAGGGTTTAAATACCCTAAGATTGATAGTCAAAGTTGTATTAATTGTAACAAATGTGAAAAAGTTTGCCCAGCATTAAACGGCCGAAATGTTTTACATAGCAAAGCTCCTGAATTTTATGCTGTATGGAATAAAGATGAGAATGTTCGTCAAAAAAGTTCGTCTGGCGGAATGTTCCGAATTTTGGCGGATGAAATTATCGCCGAGGGAGGAACCGTTTACGGGGCTGCTTTTGATGAACATAATCACTTACGCCATGTGCGTGTAGAAAAATCAGATGAATTGCTTCCCTTAATGGGCTCAAAATATGTTCAGAGCGAAATCGGAACGGTTTTCAGCCAAGTTCGCGCTGATTTGCGAAACGGACGTCAAGTGCTGTTTAGCGGAACGCCGTGTCAGGTTGCCGGACTATATGCCTTTTTAGGCGGAGATAACGAAAATTTGTTGACAGTTGACGTGTTGTGTCACGGTGTGCCGTCTCCCGGTGTCTTCCAGCGTTATCTGGATAGCCTTGAAATAAACGAAAAATGCCGGATAGAGTTTCGAAATAAGGATAAAAGTTGGAAACTATTTAGTTTGGTTGTCGGAGATAAAGTTCATGAAACGCTTTCTGAAAATGTATATATGAAAGGTTTCTTAAGTAATTTATATCTGCGTCCATGTTGTGCGGACTGTCAATATATCGGTTGTCAGCGTATAGGGGATTTAACCTTAGGTGATTTCTGGGGGGTGAATGTTTTCCGCCAAGCTTATGATGACGATAAAGGAACCTCGCTTGTTTTAGTAAATTCACCCAAAGGTAAACTGATATTTGAAGCCCTGAGATTCCGTTATGCATTAGCCGAAAGAGTGCCTGATGCCAGTGCTGTTTTTTCTAATCCGACCCTTACGCATAGTTCTGTTCCATCACCACAAAGAGAAGCTTTTTTTGACGATTATAAAAACGGAATGAGTTGGAAAGATTTGGTTGATAAATATATTCCGCAAAGTTTACCTGTTCGTAGAAAAGTTGGTATTATTAACTTACAGCATAGTCCTAATTTTGGAGCCTGTCTGGTTGCTTATGCTCTACAAAAAGCCATAGAACGTTGTGGAAGTCATGCCACGATAATTGATTATCGTCCGAATAAAAAACATTCATTATTTAGTGCTGCTTATCGTAGAGAAAGAGCTGAAAGCAAAAATTTTGAAAAGTTCCGTGCTAAGTTTTTGAAAAGAACCAAACCTTGTCGGAACATTGATGATTTATCTCTTTTAAATGAGCAGTTTGATACATTTGTTACCGGAAGCGATCAAGTTTGGCGTTTTCGTTATGTTTTCCGCGATTTGAAAGAGTATTTATTAGCATTTGCCGCTCCATATAAAACATTATTTTCTTACGCTGCAAGCTTAGGAATTGATTATTGGGAAGGAGACGATACCGCGACCGAAATTGTCTGTCATAATTTGAAGCGCTTTAATGCGATTTCAGTGCGTGAAGAGTCCGGCATTGATATTTGCAAAAATATGTTTGGTGTTGAGGCTGAACGGGTGATTGATCCTACATTATTGTTAAAAGCTGAAGATTATGAGCCTATTATGAAAGATGACAAATCATCGGAAGCTCAGCCATATATTGCAAAAATGATTTTGGATGAAGAGGAGGAAACATCCAAAGAGGTTGATCGTTTGGCTGAAGAAAACGGCTGGAAAGTTATTAATATCTATGGCGAAAGAAAAATAATCGGCGGTGAGGAAACAATTTTATGTCGTCCGGTGGGCGAATGGCTGAATTTGTTAAAAAATGCAGAATATGTTATCACGGATTCTTTCCATTGCGTCTGCTTTTCCGTGTTGTTCAAGCGTCCGTTTACCTGCGTGGTAAATCCTGAACGCGGCGCCTCCCGCTTAGAAAATATTCTCGGGATTTTGGGCTTGAGAGAACGTTTGGTCGGGAGCTTAATCGGATATGACTTAAATAAACAGTCCATAGATTATAAGGCTATAGATTGCGTTCTGGATAAAGAGCGAGCTAACGGATACCGCTATTTGAGAAATTGTTTAAACCAACCGGGAAAAGTTCCGGCCCCAAAAAAAGAAACACAACAAGTGTATTTATTCGATTTCCTGCCGTTAATAAGAAAAATTATTAAAGGGAATGTTGAAATTCTGAAGTTATTTAATATTATACCAATTATCAAAATCCAAAAAATGCCAACCAAGAAGAAATATAAACTGTGCGGAATAATTCCCCTGCTGACAATTAAAACCAAAAGGCGAAGAAGGAATGCTTAACGGATACACACAGAAACAAAAGGCGGTTATTTTTATATGGGCCGCTTTTTTGTTATGGATATTAACAATGACGATACGAAGTACAGACTGGAGATTTGCAGATCGGGGAAGCGTAGGATTAGCTCCTTTGCCGGATAAAACAAGTGAAGCCATTGTTCAAGTTTATGCCGCACGAACATATAGTTGGCGCGGAGCTTTTGCTGTGCATACTTGGGTGGCGATTAAGCCGGAAAACGCAAAAAATTATACGATATATCAGGTTATCGGCTGGCATTTACGCCGTGGTTTGCCGGCTGTATCTATCTCACAAGACATTCCTGACTGCCGTTGGTATGGTGCAGAACCATGGGTTGTTGGTGAACTGCGCGGGGAAGAGGCTGAAAACGCGATTCCCGAAATAGAAAAAGCGGTGGAAAATTATCCTTATGCTCATGAGTACAGAGCTTGGCCGGGGCCAAACAGTAATACGTTTGTTTCTTATATTATTCGTAAAGTTCCACAGCTGAAAATTTCCTTGCCGCCCATAGCCATCGGAAAAGATTGGCTTGTTGATGATAAATTTATATCATCAAATGAAAGTAAAAGCGGTATCCAAATTTCATTTTTTGGTGTTTTAGGCCTGACGCTCGGGTGGCGTGACGGAATTGAATTTAATATTTTAGGCCTTAATTTTGGTGTAGATTTCCGGCATCCGGCCTTAAAACTTCCGTTTATCGGCCGGATTGGAATGGATG
>CAZFRT010000144.1:0-3266 GCA_964521455.1 uncultured Azospirillum sp. | reverse complement strand
TACGATGACCTGGATTGAAACCAAATCTGTTTTTAGGAATAAGGTTCATATCTTTCCATACATTTATGAAAGCCAGCGGAGTTGATACGGTTAATGAGGCTAACTCTTTGGTTCAGTTGGATATGTTGGATACTTCCAAGGAAATTATGAAAACAGCTAAAGAAAACAACTGTGAAATCATTCTTCCTCTGGATGTTGTTGTTTCTAAAGAATTCAAAGCTGATGCCGAACACAAAACCGTTGATTTGGAACATATTCCGGCTGAAGGTTGGATTTTGATGGATGTTGGCACAAAAACCATTGAAGCCATCAATAAAAAGCTTGAAGAATGTAAAACTTTGGTTTGGAACGGTCCGCTCGGTGTGTTTGAGTTGAAACCGTTTGACAATGCAACCAATAAAGTTGCCGAAAAAGCCGCAGTATTAACCGGAGAAGGCCGTTTGATGACGGTTGCCGGCGGAGGAGATACTGTTTCTGCTTTGGAGAATGCCGGAGTGGCTAAGAAATTTTCTTATATTTCTACGGCCGGTGGTGCATTCTTGGAATGGATGGAAGGAAAAGAACTTCCGGGTGTTGTTGTTTTGAAAAAATAACACCTGCCGTAAGGTTGAAAGCCCCGCTGGAAACAGCGGGGTTTTTTGTATAAGTTCTTTACCTGTTTTTTACGAATCATCCATAAAATTAAAAATAATATGGGTAATAAATTTGGACTTAAAAATTATATTTTTGTCAAAAATAAGTTGTTTTTTTCAAAAAATATGCTAAGATAAAAACAATCAGATTTAATTTCAGGAAGGATTTTTACAATGGCTGATGAAAAACCGATGAAATCATTTACTTATTCAACAGCTCATGTCGGTAGTAGCTATAGTCCGGAAAATGTCGGAAAAATATTATCCAATCAGGAAAAAAAGATTGGAAAAAAACTGAATGAAATTGATGCTCGCCTTAAAGCGGCAATGGAAAACGGAGAAAATGTCAACACTGTTGTTGCTGAAAAAATTGCCATTGTTCAGGAGAGAAATTCCTTTTTGAAGCAAAAGGAAATGTACAATGAAAATCCTCAGCTTTATTCCAATTTATACGCTATTCAACAAAGTTCCAAAAAGTCCGAGCAAGACCGTGAGGAAGAAAGAACCGGTGTAAAAGCAAAAGAACCGGACGCTCAAACCATGATTGCCAGAGGTGGCAACGGGGAAATGTGTTTGGCTGTTAGAATGCAGATGGAAGGCAGTCCGTTCAGTTTTACTCTTCGCGACGGCAAGGTAACTTTTCCGGATTCTGAGGTTTCTCCGGATCAAATGAAGGAGATTATGGATTTCTTGTGGCGGAGAGGTATCAGAGATTTTGATCTGCCTAAAGGAATGGATGTTGATCCAAAAATTGCCGATAGTTTTAACAAAGCGAAGGAACGTTTTGATTCTGAAAGGGTTGATTCCGGAATGGAAAACATTCAGGGATTGGCAGGCACCGGAAATGAAAACACTGCCGAACTTACTGATGAAGAGGCAATGTTAAGTCCGGCCGAACGTTGGGCGAGAGATAATCAGGAAGCCGGCAATCAGGAAGTTCCATCCGGAGAAGCAGGAATGGCTGCGAGAAGCACCGTTTCCGGTGGTAACGGCGGTGATGACGGAAATAGCGACGGAAGTTCTGCCGGCGGAAGTTCTTCGCCGGAAAATGAAGCTGAAGCCGAACCTAAAAAAAATATTTTTCAGAAAGCCAAAGAGTTTTTCGAAGTACCGGAATGCCAGAAAAAAGCTGAAAAACATATTGAAAATACGTTGGAAAACGGTTTGCATAAAAGATCTGAGTACAGCTATTTCAAACGTCCGGGAGCTATACGTTATGGAGATTTTGGCTGGACAGTGTACAGCTGTTATGGCAAAGGTAATGAGAAAAACCTTAAATTAGACGGTAAGAGAGATAAAGACGGTAATGTTAATTCCACTTATGAATTCCGTTTATATGTTCGTCCGAACAAGGATGGTAAAGGCGTTGATGTCGGATATGCCATGCCAAATGGTAAACAGGTTAGTGAAGATGTGGCCGATGAAGTGATTGCAATTCAAAAAGCTCAGGGAAACAGCCATGTCAGTTTGAGAAATATTCCGAATGGCGACTTAGGTGCGTTTCGTAAAGCTTGCGGACGAGCCTTGGTTGTTCCGGTCGGTATCAGCTTAGACAGACGTAAAGTCAAACAAATAATGAAAGAAGCTGAAGAACGCGGTTCTGAAGAAGAAATTCTGAAATACGGCTATCTCATAGCCGAACAAATGGAAAGAAATGCGGCTAAAAAAGATAAACCGCTGAATGAAAGTGATGCAAAATATGTTGCTGAATTAAAAGCTGCTTATGAATATACGCCGTTCCGCAATAGTTATGAAGGCGTTATGCGTAAAGGTTTGGAAGCTGAAATCAGAGAAGGTAAAGCGGAGAATGTTATAGCTGCCGCCCGAGCCGTTTCTAAGATTTATGATCTTTATGAAAAGAAAAATGAAAAAGGTGAGCAATTAACTTGGAGTACATTGATGACTGAAGGTAATGGCTTCCTTTCTAAAGAAGAAATTTCTAAGGTCAATCAAAAAATAAACGCTTTGGATCCGGAAGAAAGAGCAAAGATGGTTGATACGAATATGCGAAATCTGTCTCCGAAGCAAATGGAAATTCTTTATTCTGCAATTTCCGAAGTAGGAAGAACGCAAGCTAAAAAAGATTTGGATAAGGCTTTTGAAGACAATAGCAAATTAGATTCAGGGGAAAGAGAAAATCCAAATCAACTTATTCGCCGTATGGTTAGTGATGCCCGTGATGAAGTTAACGAAGTTTCTAACAGATTGGAAGATAATGGGGTTAAGAGACTGTATGTTCCTAATTTCAAAACTCCGACATATAACTTCCCGACAAGACAACAAAGTAACACCAATAACAATAATAACTCAAACAATGGGGCAATTCGTCAATCTCAAGGTGGAAGAAGTTCATCTTAGAAACATAAAAAACCTCTCAAGCGAGAGGTTTTTTATTGCAAATTAATCTTTATGCTTTATCATCTTTTTTGCAGTTCAGAGGTGGACTGCGGAGTGTCGTAGCTCCATTATAACAAACAGACTACTCCTCCTTAGGGGAGCCGGGGATATAAGGCTATGCACGAATAACCCGGACTGAGTTATAACAGTTACGAACTCCCCGCCTTAGATTTTCTGAGGCGGTTTTGTTTTAACCAAACAAAATTAAGGAGTTTGAAAATGAGTGCTGATCTTAAT
>CAZFRT010000143.1:0-3266 GCA_964521455.1 uncultured Azospirillum sp. | reverse complement strand
AACCTTCAACGGTTAAGTTTTTCTCTCCTTCGGATATGCCCAAGGTTTCCGGTTGTTGGTCTGCGGAATTGGTTGTTGCGGGAGTTTCTTTGGAGGTATCTTCAGAAATTCCCATTGTTGTTTTTTTCGGTTCCGGCTGATGTGTTGTAGCAGGAGAGGCCTGCGGTGATTGCTGAGAAGTCGCAGTATTTGTTGCCGCTGTATTGGTTGCGACCGGTTTGGATGGGGCTGTGCCGGTATTGGTTGTCGCTGTGTTTGTGGCGGCCGGCTTTGGTTGCGGCGTTGCGGTATTTGTAGCAGCCGGTTTGGAAGGAGTTGAATTTGTCGGTTTTGTATCAGCCATGGCTTTTATCCTGCTTAAATTTGATTTTATTTAATTTTATCACATTAAAATGTTTTTGTCTATATTTTTGCCAATTTTATTTTAAATTTTGAGTTTTCGGATAAATTCTCCGATTTCGATATTAACCCTTATCCCGTCTTGAGGTGTTGGCTTTATCATTCCGAAAAAGCGAGGCGGAATTTTGCTGACGTCAATAGGAGCAAAAACTGCCGGATTTTTTGTCAATACCTGATATGCTCCGTCGGGATCTTTTTGAGCGGTTTTGAAGTAATTATTTACCAGCCGTTCAGCATTAATCGGAAATTTTTTCTCTTCAATGGCTTTTATGTATTTGTTGATTCTGTTAATACGATCTTGATGCTCTTGATAGATTTCTTTTTCGATTTTCTTTCTTTGAGCTTTTAGGCGTCTTTCGTCGTAAGAAATTTCGCAACCTTCCATTTCGATTAAGATTTCAACATAAGAGATGATTGCCAATTGTAAGGTATCGTCGGTTGTTTTTTCTGCAAAATCCAACAAATCTTCATCATTTGCATTAGGAGAGATGTTTAATGTGTGCAACGGGTGAACTTTTAAGATAATATCCCATCCGGTTAAGGCGTCTTCAGCTATTTTTTTGCCGATGGAGGGGCGGTAGCGTGGAGCTAACATAGATGTTGTTACTTTAAAATCAGGAGCATTCAAAGAATTTTCTTCGGCGATTAAAGCAATTGCGTCGGCAAAATTTATGTAGGCTTGATAAAGAGCGTTTTCTTCTTCATTCAGATTTTCAATTGATTCGGATGGAAGTTGAGGGATAAATTTTTCTTCTTCAGAAGGGGTTTCCCCTGATTTAAGCTGTTCTATTTCGGTTTCGACGGCGTCAAGTTCTGAACTGATGAAGTCATTAAGCAGACGTTCAAACTCGTCATCGTCGTTGCTTTCTCTGATTGTGAGTGTTGGTGCTTCATTTGCGGAGGTTGAAGTTTCCGGTAAATCAAAATTCTCTTCTATCAGGTTTGAGATTTCTTCATGTACAGGGATTTCCGGCGAAGGAGATGCCGGTTGTTGTACGGCTTTTTTTACTTTTATTTTTTTGAAAACTTTAACGTTTTGCTGTTCGCTCATGTTATGCCCCTAATTGATTTTTAATGTAGAAAGTGTTTGTCCCGATATGGTGTCGAAGATGATGATGCGGTCAGCTTCTCCGCCGCCTTCCACATGTATATAAAGTTGTTCGTTTTGTGCAACTATGTGTTTGATGAAACTTCCTTGAGGTTCTTGCAGGTTAACTTGTTGAGGCAATGCGGCATTGCTCTTTTGGCTTTTTTTGTATAAAGAACCTAAAAGCATAATACTTCCGAAAACCAATGCAAAGGTTAGAATAAAAACGGTTGTTTTTATCAATCTCAATTTGTTCATCATCAATTCCTTGCAAATTATTATATTAGCTGTATTTTAATACCGATTTGTAACTATATGGTAAATTTTTTTTTGATTTTTAATGCTTATGGAAGAAACGGAAAGAAATATATTTTTAACAGAACCTGTTTCCGCCACGGAAAAAGGTATGCGTTTGGATAAATATCTTGCTTCGGTTGTGCCGGGAATGTCTCGTTCGCGGATACAGAGCTTGATAGAAAACGGCTGTGTATCTTGTGATGATGATATTATTTCCGATAATTCTTTTAAAATAAGAAGTGAAGATATTTACCAGATTTTTATTCCCGAAGCGGAAGAGGCTGATCCGGAACCTGAGAATATTCCTCTGGATGTTGTTTATGAAGATAAAGATTTAATTGTTGTCAACAAACCTGCCGGTATGACGGTACATCCGGCACCGGGAGCTTATCACGGAACATTGGTAAACGCTCTGCTTTATCATTGCCGAGATAACTTATCGGGAATTGGCGGAGTGAAGCGTCCGGGAATTGTTCACCGTATTGATAAAGATACCAGCGGTTTGTTGGTTGTGGCGAAAAATGATGAGGCACATCACGGTTTAAGTGAACAATTCTTTGAACATTCTATTGAGCGAACTTATTTTGCCGTTGTTTATGGTGTTGCGAATCCGATGTCCGGACGAATAGAAGCCAATATCGGCCGTAGTCCCTATGATCGTAAAAAAATGGCGATTCTTCAAGGAAAAGGAAAGCATGCCGTTACACATTACAAAACTTTAAAGAACTTTGGAGGTATGGCTTCTTTAATTCAGTGTAATCTGGAAACCGGACGGACTCACCAGATTCGCGTTCATATGTCCAGTATAGGATGTAATTTGATAGGAGATCAGGTATATTCCAAGGCCAAAAAGTCATCTTTGAAGTTTAGCAACGATGATGTGAAAAACTATGTCAATAATTTTCCGAGGCAGGCTCTTCATGCGGCTTCGTTAGGGTTTATTCATCCCGTAACCGGTGAGAATCTTCAATTTTCTTCAAATCTTCCAGCAGATATGCAAGAACTTTTAGATAGGTTAGTGTTCTAAATTTCCGATACCTGAAACCTAAAAAAACTGCACCAAATTGTAATTATTTGTGATAGATTACAACCAATAGATGGGGTGTCCCGTTTTATTTTGCAGTCAAATTGTATTTTAGGAGAATCAGAAATGGATACTATATCTTCTTTAAATGGACTTGACTTTTCGCCGGAAGTTAACTTGGCGAGATATTTGCAGAGTATCAGAAAATATCCGATACTTACTTCGGAAGAAGAATATGAATTGGCCATGGCTTACAAAGAATCAAAAAGTCCGAAAATTGCCTCCAAACTGGTAACTTCTCATTTGCGTCTTGTGGTTAAAGTGGTTTCTAAATATAAAGGTTACGGGTTGCCGGTCAGTGAAATGATTAGCGAGGGAAACATCGGTCTTTTGTATGCTGTTGATAAATTTGATCCGGAAAAGGGTTTTCGTTTTTCGACTTATGCCTTGTGGTGGATT
>CAZFRT010000142.1:0-3266 GCA_964521455.1 uncultured Azospirillum sp. | reverse complement strand
GTCTTCAATTTCAAGAACATTTTTTCCTTTGTCTGTTTGGTAAGTGTTTATTTTAAGTTGTCCGCCGTTCGGCATAGCTTTGAAAGCGTTTTGGATGATGTTAATGATTGCCATTTTAAAATCAGCTTCATAGCCTATAATGCTTAAACTTTCATCGGAAGCATTAAGTTCTACGGTTACTCCGTTTCTTTTGGCTTCATAATCCAACAGATCAATTACTTCTTTAACACTGTTTATATATTTGATTTCCTGTTGATCATCATTGGAATAACGAGATAATTTTAATAACCGTTCCGGAACATTAATGCAGGAAATGAGCTGCTTGTTAATCAAGGAAAGATATTGTTTTTCTTCATTGTCATCAGGAGTACCTTTGTAGAATTTATCCAGTATGGCTTCCAGAATCATCCGAATTGAGCCTAAATGGTTTTTCATTTCGTGAGCAACCGATGTGGCCAAAAAGCCTAAGGAAGATAGTTTTTGCTGATGAGAAAAACGGATGTCATCGCTTAAATCACGAATGACTTCAACAATATAGGAATTTTGTTCTCCGTTGGTGTTGATGATCAGAGGGGCTGCGTTAATGGATAAATGCTTGTTCGGATGTTTGGCAAATTGTTGAACAAATTTTACGTTTTTCAGATGTTTGTGGTTGATTTCCTGTAACGGGCACATATAAAGGCTTGACGGGCATGGTGATTTTAAGTTTTGGGAAGAGGTATAACATTTGCCGCATTGTGTTTTTTTGCCGACTTGGCGGTAATACTCTTTATTGGCGATGACAATATTGTAATTATCATCAATAACGCGAATACCGTCCGGTATTCCGTCAATCAGTGACTGAAGGAAAGTTTCTTTGTTTTTTATTTCTAAGATGCCGTTTTCAATATTTTCCAGCATTTGATTGAAAGTATGGGAGAGATCGTCAAATTCGTCGGTAAATATCTGATGAGCAGAGATATTGATACGAGTAGAAAAATTTCCTTCTGAAACTTGTCTGCTGATGGTTGCCAGGCGGTTAATCGGAGCAACAACCCAGCGTTTGATTAAAGTCCAAAGCAAAAGCATGGATAAAATAATTAAAATAGAGCTGAAAATAACAATTTTTACGGCTTGTTGCAGAGCTTCATAGCGTTCATTGTAGGTTTGAACCATTTCAGCGGTTTTTTTTCTTTCAAGGGAAAGCTCTTCTTGTTGGGAGCGAATATCTTTTTTGTTTTTCAACAGATTATTTAATTTTTCTCCGGAAGGGATTTTGTTAGAAGTGATTATGTTGTCTAACGTATTACGGAGATTGATGTTTTCATACAATAATTCAATATATTGCTGGTTTCGTAAAAAAGTAGAACGTTGTTCTTCCTGAAGTTTGGCTCCGTAGATGTTATAGAATGTGAAAACAAACAGGGTTGCCGTGAATAAGAAAAATAGAGCAATCGTATAAATGAATTTTTTGTTTAAGCTGAAAAACATAGGTGTATCCTGCCGATTAGGTAATGGGTGTGTTAGTTATTATTTAATAATATCGGAATAAGATTAATAAATGTTTAGAAAGAATTTACAAAGAAGAGTGTTGTTATGAAAAGCCGGGATTTTAAAAGAACAGAAGTTTGGGATACTTATGCGGAGGAATTGAGTGAGTGGAATGACAGCAATGTCGCATTTATTAAAAATGATGTTTATGAAGGGCGGCAAATGTGGATGATTTATACCGCAGACGGTACCAGGATTGCTGCTACAGATGACAGAGACTTTGCTTTTATTATGGCTAAACAAAATGATCTGGAGCCTAAAAGCGTTCATTAAAAAAGCCGGAGTTTTCTCCGGCTTTTTATCGGTTAGTTATTAAGTAATGAGAATATTTCATCTGTTTGAGAAGCGGCTCGAAGTTTGCTGCAAGTTGCTTCATCTTTCAGAATTCTTGATACTTGGGCAAGGGCGGTCAAATGATCGGCACCGCTGCCTTCCGGAGAGATAAGCATGAAGACTAAATCAACAGGCTTTCCGTCAATGGATTCAAAATCTACCGGTGTATTTAATTTGGTAACGATACCATATACTTTGTCGATGTCGGCAATCCGTCCGTGAGGTAATGCCGTACCGGAACCAAAACCTGTTGAACCGAGGTTTTCGCGTTCCAAAATCGTATCAAAAATTGTTCTGTCGTTAATGCCGGTTATCTCGGATGCTTTTTGGGCAAGTTTTTGAAGCAATTGTCTTTTGCTGTTGGCTTTTATGCCCATAACAACAGATTTCTCGGTCATTATATCGGAAATTTTCATAAACTTAATGCCTTATATTGTTAAAATTATTTGTCAGCCTTAGGCTCTACCCAGCCGATGTTACCGTCTTTGCGGCGGTATACCATGGAGATGTGGTTGTTAGCTGAGTTTCTGAACATGATGGCACATTCATTAACCAAATCCATGTACATGACGGCTTCAGATACTGTACATACCGGAATGTTTGCTTCTGTTTCGGCAATTGTCAACGGAGCATTAACATCAATATCCATTTCCTCTTCAGTTTCTTTAAGAGGGAAAACAGCTTCGTTAGCCATTTCAGCCAGACCGGTTTTGCCTTTGTGGTCGTTTAATTTTGTTTTATGACGACGCAAACGGGTTGCGATGTGAGCGTTGGCATTATCAAATGCGGAATATGGATCACCGGCAACGCCGCTTCCTTTTAATACAATATTTTTAGCAGGATGAACGGTTACTTCGGCACTAAAATCTTCTCCTTCTTTAGAGAAGGCTACCGTGCAGCTGATTGGAGCATTAAAATATTTATTTACGGAATTTAAAACGTTTTCTTCAACGTGGTTGCGAAGTCTGTCACCAATATCAACTTGTTTACCTGTTAATGTAATTTTCATAATTCTTCCTTGCAATATTTATTAATAAAACTTTTCAAAAGAGAGATAACCCTAATTTGATGCAAAAGTCAATATATAATATCATCAGGGTAAAATCAATAGACTTCATCGGGTTATCATAGTTTATTGCGTTTTAGACGCTTTCTTTCCGCAGAGGTCGGAATCCCCATGCTTTCTCTGTATTTGTTGACTGTGCGACGAGCAATTTTAATTCCCTGAGCGGCCATCAGTTCAACAATACTGTCGTCGGAAAGGATATTTTTTTCGTCTTCTTCTTCAATCAATTTTTTTATTTTATGTTTGATACTGAGTGTGGAAGTCCCTTCTTCTCCGTTATAAGTTTCCGCCGCTTGAGTGAAGAAATATTTCAGCTCGAAAATTCCTCTCGGGGTGC
>CAZFRT010000141.1:0-3336 GCA_964521455.1 uncultured Azospirillum sp. | reverse complement strand
CTGTCGTGGAACCTGCTGTAACAGCTTCTTCAATGGTTCGACTGGCTGTTTCAGCAGTGCATTTTTATTCTCTCGGGTGAGGAGAGAAGATAATAGCATTTCTGGTTTTCAAAGCCAACAGAGCTTTAAAAATAGTGGTGGAAGTGGGATTGGTGGTCGGGATAATACCGGCAACAACACCGATCGGATCACCCACTGTCATAATTCCGTTAAGCGGATCTTCTTCCAAAACACCGCAAGTTTTGGTTTTTTTGTATTTATTGTAAATATATTCGGCGGCAAAATGGTTTTTAATAACCTTGTCTTCCATAATGCCCATGCCGGTTTCTTCGGCAGCCATTTTTGCCAGAGGAATACGCAGAGAACTGAGTTTCAACGCCACACGTTTGAAAATCTCGTCAACTTTTTCCTGAGGAAAGGTTGCATATTCTTTTTGAGCTTTGCTTACTTTATTAACCAAATCGTCAATAAATTTCTCTTCTTGCTCTAAAGTGTCAATTCCTTTTGATTTTCCAACCATTTACAATTTTCTCCTTAAGCAGATTTTTCAAATTCGCAATATTTGTAATATATATTGTTTAAAGATTGGTTTCTAAATGGAAAATCAGTGATAAAATATGCATAAAAAAGACACAATCAGGAGGTGTCTTGACGACAAAGCGGTAAAATGATATATTGTTAATATATTCGTATGGTGAATAAAATGTCGAAAAACAATTTTGCATATTTTTTGAAATTATCCAGGGCGGTGTTTCGCGATAGTGTTGAAAGCCCATCTTTAGCTTAAAGATGGGATGAAATAAGTTATAAACAACACAATCAACCAACACCTTAGGTGGATCATGCAAAATAGAAAATTTGATATTGTCAACGGCAAAACCAAACCCTTATTTTTAAGATATTGTATCCCGAATATTTTGGGAATATTGGCTTTGTCCTCAGCTCAGCTTATTGATGCATTTTTTATCGGCAACTATGCCGGAGGCTCTGCATTGGCTTCCATTAACCTTGTTTTACCGTTTTTTTCTCTGATTATGGGCTTGGGTATAATGCTCTGCACCGGCGGAAGTGTCATCTGTGCGACTTTTGTCGGCGAAAAAGACTATCTTAATGCCTCAAAAATATTCAGTAAGGTTATCATTTGTAATCTTATGTTTTGTTTAATAATGACAACCTTAGGTATCTTATTTCCCAAACAGATTGTTAAAACTTTGGGAGCAAACGGTGAATTAATATCCAATGCGGCGGATTATTTGTTTTATGTCTCTATTTTCACTACCTTCTTTTTAGGTTCATATTGTCTTTCTGTATTTGCCAGAGTGGAACAACGTCCGGTTTTGGCCTTCAGTGCGATATTAATAGGGACAAGTGTGAATATTATTCTGGATTGGGCTTTGATATTCAAACTTCATCTTGGAGTAAAAGGAGCTGCTGTGGCAACGGGAATGTCTCAAGCTGTAACATTTTTCATCATTTTCTCTCATTTCTTCTCTAAGAGAAGCGGATTAAGATTTATTATGAGGGGATTGGGAAATTGGAAAGATATTATATCGGCTTGTTATAACGGAATATCGGAATTGGTGAATGAACTTTCAATCGGTATTACGACTTTTATTTTCAACTGGATAATGATTACCAATCTGGGAACAATCGGTGTAGCGGCTTACACTATTATTAATTACACAATCTTTTTCGGAACAATGGTGGCCTATGGTATCGGCGATTCAATAGTTCCGTTGATAAGCACCAATCTGGGAGCCGGAAAATTAAAGCGGGTTTCAGAATTTTTAAGAATTTCATTTCTCAGCGGTATCGGATTGGGTTTTTCGATTTTCGTGGCGTTGATTGTTATGCCGGAGACTTTTGTAAACTTCTTTTTAGGCAATGACGCGTTGGAAACAAAACTTCTGGCTCTGGAGTTTATTGAATTGTTAAAATGGGCTTTTCTGTTCAGTTCGGTCAGTATTATTTTATCAGCTTATTTTACAGCTATTCAACGTCCTTTGGAGTCTGCGATTGTCGCTTTATCCCGCAGCTTGATTTTCCCGATCGTCTTTTTAATCCTTATGCCGAAAGTGTTCCATACAGATGGAATTTTTATGAGTATTCCGATGGCTGAATTGGTAACCATTATAATTTCTTTAACTTTATTAAGTAAAAATAAACCTCAACAATTAATAGAATTTGATGAGGAACAAAGTGAAATTATATATCTTCAGACACGGACAGACCGATGCCAATGTTCAGAAAATTTGTCAGGGGCTGAGCGGAAATTTGCCGCTGAATAATACCGGAATAAAACAGGCCGAAAAACTCGGCAGAGAATTGACAATGCTAAATCTGCCGATAATTTACGCCAGTCCTCAGCAAAGAGCCCGAATGACAGCTCAGGCAGTCGCTAAACACAATAACACTCCGATTGAAACAATTAATGATTTGCATGAAACAGGGTTTGGCAAAGGGGAAGGTATGTATGAAGAGGATATGCTTAGAGAATACGATTATGTGTTCAAGTCTCAGCTTAATCCATCCGCTCCGGATTTTCTGACCGCCAAAATTCCGGGTGGGGAATCAATACAGGATAATTACGATCGTTTTGACCGGGTAGTGGATTATATCAGAAAAAACTGCCCTTATGACAAAGCCGGAGTTGCTACACACGGAACCTTTATGGCGATGATATTCTATCGGTTGTATGGTGTTTTTCATGAGTTTACAAACTGTGAGTATTTTATCATTGAGATATAAAAACACATAAGGCTCCCGGGAAAGGGAGCCTTATAAGCCGGATGTGTTTTTGCGTCGGGATCCGGCTATTCTCTTCTGGAATTGTTTAGAAACGGTATCCTACGCCGGCATTGACCGAATATCCGGCGTCTTCTTCAAGATATTTGTTGATTTCGGCATAGAAGTTGAAATCATTATGCTTGTAATCGGCACGGGCAGATAAAACACCGCGGTCTTTTTGAGCATCATAGTTGTCCATGTGATAACTTCCGCTTAAGCCATCAACACGAGCTTTGGCTGCCTGATAAGGGTTATTAAACTCATGATAATAAGTACCGCCGAGACGAAGTTTGAGAACATCATCTTGAGTGAGTTCGAAGTCTTTCTTGGCATAAAGACCAATACCGCCTTCAACCGAAACATTATTGGCACTGCTGATATCAAGCTGTTTCTTTTCTTTCATACCGTCTTGATATAGTCCGAGAACATTAAATTCGGCAACCGGTTGTAAAGAAAAGCTTCCCAAATCAATATTTTTGCGGGCTTCGTTAGTAGGATTATTTGGACACTCCCGAACACAGATGGGGAGTATTGGTTATCCGCAGTTTC
>CAZFRT010000140.1:0-3372 GCA_964521455.1 uncultured Azospirillum sp. | reverse complement strand
CTTTGACTGATTTGTTCAAAGGTCCGACAGCAATTGCTTTTGCTAACGACCCGATCTCAGCTTGTAAAGCTTGTGTTGAATTTGCCAAAAACAACGAAAAGTTAATCGTTGTCGGCGGTGCTATGGGAACTGGTGTTCTTTCTACTGCTGAAATTAATAAATTGGCTACTATTCCGTCTATGGACGAACTCAGAGCCAAGATTATCGGCCTTTTGCAGGCTCCTGCTGCTCAGTTGGCAAGAGTTACAAAGGCTTACAGCGAGAAAGAAGCCGCTTAGTATTATTTTTTCGTTTTTATGCCGTTATTACTTGTTAGTTTTTCGTTTATGTACTTCTTATTGTACACTACACTCAAAACCGACTGCGTACTAACTGTTCTAAAAACAAAAAAATGTAAGCTAGAGAGTAACAAAGTTTTTAATTTGATTTAATTTATTTTATTGGAGAAAAAAAATGGCCGATTTAGCCAAATTAGTAGATGAATTGTCAGCTTTGACAGTTATGGAAGCTGCTGACTTGTCAAAAATGTTAGAAGAAAAATGGGGCGTTTCTGCCGCTGCTGCCGTTGCTGTTGCTGCTGGTGGTGCTGCCGCTGGTGCCGCTGCTGCTGAAGAAAAAGATGAATTTGATGTTATCTTGGCAGATGCCGGTGCAAACAAAATTAACGTTATTAAAGAAATCCGTGCAATCACTCAATTGGGCTTGAAAGAAGCTAAAGATTTGGTTGACGGTGCTCCTAAAACTGTTAAAGAAGCTGCTCCTAAAGCTGAAGCTGAAGAAATCAAAGCTAAATTGGAAGCTGCAGGTGCTAAAGTTGAACTTAAGTAATTAAGTTTTAATATACGGAGAATTTGGAGAAAGTTTGAGGCTTTCTCCGAATTCTTCCTGTGTATTTTTGTATTATTAAGAATTTTTCCGAAGACGTTTGGGAATGTTCTTAAATTCTAAACTTAATTACCGGGAGTGCCGATGAGAAAGTTTAGAATAGAATTATTTTCAAAAAAGGGCTGTTGGAATCAGGCCCTTGACTCGTTTTAAATACAAAAGTTGTTTTAGAGTTGGTATTAGTATGTAATCATCGTTAAGAGGATATGTCTGTATCCGAGGGTTTGGCGAGATTGTAAAACTTTTAATTATATTTAACCCTTCTGTAATCGGGTTTCAGTTTAAGCTGATAGGATTGTTACAGAAATCTTAACCAAAGGGATGAAAGCACAATGAAAGAATCTTATACGAGCAAAAGACGTGTAAGAAAAAACTTCGGCAAAATTGATGCAGTTGCTGATATGCCGAGTTTAATCGAAGTTCAAACCGGTTCATATGCTGATTTTATCGAGTCCGATAAAAATGGAGAGCCTTGTGAGTTCGGTCTTGAAGAAGTATTCAAATCAATTTTTCCTATTAAAGATTTTTCAGGCAACGGCGAGTTGGAATTTGTTAAATATGAACTCGAAGAGCCTAAGTATGACGTTGAAGAATGTATCAAACGTGATATGACTTATGCCGCTCCGGTAAAAGCTACTTTGCGTTTGGTTGTTTGGGATGTTGATGAGGCGACAGGTGCAAAATCTATCCATGACATCAAGGAACAAGATGTTTATATGGGTGATATTCCGTTGATGACGGATAAAGGTACATTTATCTGCAATGGTACCGAACGTGTCGTTGTTTCTCAGATGCACCGTTCTCCGGGCGTGTTCTTTGATCATGATAAAGGTAAGACGGTTGCTTCCGGTAAATATTTGTTTGCTGCACGCGTTATTCCTTACCGCGGTTCATGGCTTGACTTTGAATTTGATGCAAAAGATTTGGTTTATGCCCGTATCGACCGTCGCCGTAAATTGCCGGTAACATCTATTTTATATTCTCTGTATTCCAAAGAGACAGAAGCTAAAATTGCTAAGTTGGCAAAAGAAGGTAAGAAAATTGATCCTGCCGAAATCAAAGGAATGGATAAAGAAGAAATTCTTGCTTACTTCTATGATGTAGATACCTATCTGGCAGACAAAAAAGCTTGGAAAGTTAAATTTGAACCATCTCGCATGAAAGGGGTTAAATTTGACTTTGATTTGGTTAATGCCGCAACCGGTGATGTTGTTCTTGAAAAAGGCAAAAAGCTGACTCCGAGATTGGCCCAAAAATTGGCTGATGAAGGTTTGGAATATTATAAAGTTTCCGCAGAACAAATGTTCGGAAAATTCCTTGCAGCTGCCGTTGTTGAAAAGAAAACCGGCGAAGTTATTGCCGATGCAGGTGCCGAACTGAATGAAGAAGTTCTGGCTAAAATTTCTCAGGCAAAAATCAATGAAATTAAAACATTGTATATTGACGGTGTAAACGTTGGTCCGTACATCAGAAACACTCTGGAAGCCGACAAAAATAACTGCCGTGAAGAAGCTTTGCTTGATATCTATCGTGTTATGCGTCCGGGTGAACCGCCGACATATGAAACAGCTGACCAATTGTTCAAAGCTTTGTTCTTTGATAATGAACGTTATGACTTGTCTTCCGTCGGTCGTGTGAAGATGAACGCTTCTCTGGATATTTCTTTTGATGAAGCTCCTGACACATGCCGTGTTTTGCGTAAAGACGATATTTTGAAAATTGTTAAACACTTGGTTGAATTAAGAGACGGAAAAGGTGAAGTTGACGATATTGACCACTTGGGTAACCGTCGTGTTCGTTCTGTCGGCGAACTGATGGAAAACCAATATCGTATGGGCTTGCTCAGAATGGAAAGAGCTATTCGTGAAAGAATGTCTTCCGAAGTTTTGAACAATGTTAAACCTCAGGATTTGGTTAACGCTAAGCCGATTGCTTCCGTTATCAGAGAGTTCTTCGGTTCTTCTCAGTTGTCTCAATTTATGGATCAGAACAACCCATTGTCTGAAATTACGCATAAGCGTCGTTTATCAGCTTTGGGACCTGGTGGTTTGTCTCGTGATCGTGCCGGCTTTGAAGTCCGCGACGTACATCCGACACACTATGGTCGTATCTGCCCGATTGAAACTCCGGAAGGTCCGAACATCGGTTTGATTAACTCTTTGTCTACATACGCAAGAATTAACAAATACGGTTTCATTGAATGTCCTTATCGTAAAGTTGTAAACGGAAAAGTTACTTCCGATGTGGTTTATTTGTCAGCTAATGACGAAGGTAAGTTCAAAATTGCGGAAGCTAATGCAAAAGTTAACCCTGACGGTTCTTTTGTTGAAGACTTGATTGCCTGCCGTAAAGCCGGTGAATTTGAGTTCTCCGTTCCGGAAGAAATCGACTTTATCGACGTTTCTCCGAAACAGTTGGTTTCTGTCGCTACAGCTTTGATTCCGTTCTTGGAAAACGATGACGCGAACCGTGCTTTGATGGGTGCAA
>CAZFRT010000139.1:0-3408 GCA_964521455.1 uncultured Azospirillum sp. | reverse complement strand
TTTATTATAGATGATGTGATGAGGGTCGCATGAAAAAAGATGTTGCTATGAGAGCTAAAAATATTAAACGCATACGTTTAGAGCGTGAAAAGGCTATTTTTATGCGTCTGGGGTCTAAAATAAAGGCATATTTTTTTACCGGAATTTTGGTGACAGCTCCGGTTTCTATGACGTTTTATCTGGCATATAAGCTGATTTCGTGGGTCGATGTCAGTGTTAATAAGCTTATTCCGCAGGAGTTTCGTCCGGATAGCTATCTGCCTTACAGTATTCCCGGTTTGGGGTTGATTTTGCTTGTGGTTGTCTTAATCCTTATCGGTATGTTTGCTGCCGGTTTTATGGGGAAGTTTTTTCTTCGTCTGGGAGAGTGGTTGGTCTATAAGATGCCGCTCATTTCAAGCATTTATTCTTTATTGAAACAGGTTTTCCAAACTATTCTTTCCAATACAAACAATGCCTTCAGTAAGGTGGTGCTGTTAGAGTATCCGCGTAAAGGATTGTGGATTTTAGGATTTGTCAGCTCGGACACGCAAGGTGAGGTGAAAGACAAATTGGGGCGGGAGATGCTTAATGTTTTTATTCCGACGACGCCGAATCCGACTTCCGGTTTTTTGATTTTTGTTCCCAAAGAAGAGACTATCAGCGTTAATATGTCGGTGGAAGAAGGAATTAAATTTGTGATTTCCGGCGGATTGGTTTCTCCTGATGAACAAGCCGAGAAAAAGCACGAGGAAATTTCTGACGAATAAGCCGCATTTTAATTCTTTAACTTTTGTCTTTGGCCAAAAGCCAGAGCCGGTGAAAGAATGTGTTTGAGATTGGTCGTTGTTGCTTCTTTGAATAAATCGGCTCCGCGTTTTCCTGACATCACATTGTGAAGAACAGTTTTAAACATAATGTGATTGACGTGTCCGAGGTTTGCGGCCGTGCTGTTTTGCAGTCGGTGTCCGTCCCGCCATTCTTTTTTACGTATGTTAATAGTTGTTTTTTCAGTTTTTAGGTTTGTACTAAGGGTTATGGGTTCTCGTCTGTTTTGGAATTTGTTAACGAATAATCCTGTTTCATCCATTTGTATCGGTTCTTCCGGCATCGGGCTGGCGACAATATAGTCCCCTGATTGGGTTTCGGAGATTTTGCAATCTGTGTGTTTCAGGTCTTCTTTTGTGACGCTTATTTGAGGGTAAAGCTCAGGAAAATTGGTTTTTACGACATGTTCAGGATTGTTGGGATCGTTGATGTCGTTAGATATAAAGTAAACGCCGGAGTAGTCGGTGTTCTTTTCCAGAGGCGGCATGGCGTAACTGACAAGCATGACGTTTTTCATTGCCTGAGAAACAACTTGCGGGTCATAGATTTGTTCTGCCAAATTTTTGAATGCTTTCAAGCAACGGTGGGCATCTGTTGTTGACGCGCAGTATCCTACAATCCGCAGATTTTTCATACTTTCAATAAAATCTTTATCTTCGTATCTGTAACCGGATATGATGTTATGGTCTTCATCGTATTCCAGTTTCGAACCGAGGAATCTTCCCCAATGTTGTTTGGTAAAATCCATATCGGCTTCGTTATATTCGTCAGGGTAACGAAGGGTGGTTAAGACCGTGGAGGTTGCAATTTCTTCAGGGTAGTTGGGCGGCATATGAATAAAGAATATATCCGTATCTTCGTGTTTACTGCCTGAAAAGGCGTCCTGCATTTCGTGCCGGAAGAGTTTTTGAGCTAAATCCGCCTTGGGAGAACAGCGGGTCGGATCAAAGACGTATAAGGACGGGGCCGTACATGTTTCCGGTATTTGCGGGGGAAGCATTTTAACGTTGCTTCGTGTATCTTGAAACTTGACGTTCCACGCAGTGTAGTCATAAATATCGGATAACGGGCGTATCTTCGCACCGCGTCTTCGAAAATCTCGATTGCGGGAAATAAGATATTGGGCAGCGCTGTCAAAGAGGCTGATTAAATCTTTATCTTTGCTGAATTCAGATGTGACATTGGGGAGATTTTGGACATTACGAATCATATAAAAGCGCAGACTGGAACAGAACTGAGCCAATCTTTGTCCTGGAATGAAGTGGTGTGAGGTATCAACGAGAGGTTGACCGCAGCATTTTAGAAAGCGATTAAAGCGTTCAATGAATTTTGTTTCTAAAGGGTTTTTTTTGATGATTTTTTTGTTACCGTAAAAAATTGACGGGGTTAAAACCTCTTCCTGAAATTTATCATAAAATAGTTTAGCAAACGGATTGTTCTTCACAGCCACATCCCCTCAGCATATGTTTTATGTTTATTTTTAACATATTTTGGTGGGGTTGTCCAGTTTATATTTTGTCTAATCTTTGTTTATGTCTTTCATCTTCTTTTCAATGACATTCTTGTCAAATGTGACCGGCTTGTGGTTCGTGACACCATAGATGATTTTTTTCTCAACGTCTTTGCTGTTGACTTCACCTGAATCATCAGGCAAAGACAGAGCGTGTTGCCATTGGAAACGAGCTTCATTTTTGCGTCCGCCCATCCAGTAGGCATCGCCCAGATGATCGTTGATTAAGGCATTGCCCGGTTCTATTTCTGCGGCTTTTTCCAAATAAGGGATAGCTTGCTCATACATTCCCAGAGAGTAAAATGCCCATCCGAGACTGTCGGTAATATGTCCGTCATTCGGAACTTGATTATATGCATCAACAATCATACCGAATGCCTGTTCAGTATTTATGCCCTGTTTGAGCCAGCTGTATCCCAAATAATTGAGAACCAGATAGTTGTTGGGGTTGATTTGCAGAGCTTTCAGTAAGTTTTCCTCGGCTTTTTTCCATTGGCCGTTACTTTCGTGGGATATTCCCATTGCATAATATAAAACCCAACGTTGAGAATTGTTTTCAGGGATTTTTTCTGCCGCTTGTTCATAAATTCGAATAGCTTCCTTATGTTTGTTTTGAAGGCGCAGAACATCACCCAAGTCAAGCAATACCTGATAATTTTGAGGGGATTCCAAAGATAAAGATTTCAGGAGAATTTCAGCTTTTTTATAATCTTGTAATGAAACGAGGTTATTGGCCTTTTTGATTTGTGCGGAGTAATAGGCCACGGAATCCTGATCAATTTGATTATAGACATCATTAGCTTCCGCATACATTTCTCTGTTTTCAAGAATATCGGCAAGTAACAACTTGGCCAGGTCGTATTTGGGATTGGAGTATATCGACAGGCAGATAAATATGTGGGCTAAATCAACGCCGGACGGGCCTTGGCGCAGGGTTGCCGCAATGCTGAACAAGGCTTCGGACAAACCCAACTGAGGACTGTTGATTATTTTGGGTGTTTGGGACGGATTGGCGCGACGAACGTTGTTGGAAAGTTTATCGAGCATATCTATCATCATTTTTTCGTCATTATATTTATTGACCAAAGCGA
>CAZFRT010000138.1:0-3417 GCA_964521455.1 uncultured Azospirillum sp. | reverse complement strand
TCCATGTTAAGCCGGTTGCTTCGGTTAGAATTTTATGCAGATTCATAATAAAATCCGACTGAATTTTATCAGAGACAGTCATTTTTATTGCCCCGTTGGAAAACTCACTGACGGAAACATCGTTTTTTAATTTGTAGGAAATGAGCATTTGCCGATTATTTTCCAAATAAGCAACCAATTCACTCAAAGAATTAAACACCGTTTTTCCGTCAACGGAAATGCTTTGAGGCTTTTCGTCAACTACCGAAGATTGCCTGGGAGAAACCGGAGAGGAAGGAGTTTCAACAGCCGGAAGAACATTTGCTGATTGTGGAACGGCAATACTTAAATTAGAGTTTTTTTTTACGTCGTTCAAAAGTTCGTAAGGGGTTGGCAGATTTGCTGAATAAGCAATACGGATTAAAATCATTTCCAAAGCATCAATCTGAACCGGAGCGATTTGTAATTCGCTAAGCCCTTTAATCAGCATTTGCCAGATTTTGGAAAGAACGGCAATTTGAACAGTTCCACTGTGTTTCTGGCAAAAAGTTTTTTCCATTTCGGTCATGCTGACATCATTAACGGAGTTCGGAATGATTCGAGCCTTTGCTAACATATGAGTAATATTAATTAAATCTTGAAGTAATGTAGTCGGATTAGCTCCGTTTTTGTATTGCTCTTGAAGTTTGGTAATAACGGCTTGAACATCACCCTGAATAAGAGATTCAAAAAGTTCAAAAGTCTGATTCTTGTCAGCCAGACCAATCATTTCTTTAACCACATCGGTTTTAACCGTACCGGCACCGAGGGAAATAGCCTGATCAAGAAGAGAAAGTCCATCACGTGCAGAACCATCTGCGGCTTTGGCGATAATGTGCAAAGCTTCATCTTCGGCTTTTAAGTTTTCAGCGGTAATAATTTTATTGAAAAGAGTCATCAAATTTTCAATAGACAACCTTTGCAAATCAAACCTCTGACAACGGGATAAAACCGTAATCGGAACTTTGCGGATTTCCGTCGTTGCAAAAATAAATTTAACATGTGAAGGAGGCTCTTCCAAGGTTTTCAACAACGCATTGAAAGCGTTTTTAGAGAGCATGTGAACTTCGTCGATGATGTATATTTTATAACGAGCGTTTGTCGGTTTATAGCGGACACCATCTAAAATCTCGCGAATGTCATCAACACCCGTGCGAGAGGCCGCATCCAGCTCCATAACGTCAATATGCCGACCTTCGGTAATAGCTTTGCAGTTTTCACAAACCCCGCAAGGATGAATTGTCGGACCGCTTTTTCCGTCAAGACCGATACAATTAAGGGCTTTAGCAATGATTCTGGCGGTGGTTGTTTTCCCGATACCGCGGATTCCGGTCAAAATATAAGCATGATGCAGACGATTATTTTTTATGGCATTGGTTAATGTTTGCACCAAAGCTTCCTGCCCCAACAAATCATCAAAGTTTTGCGGGCGGTATTTTCTTGCCAAAACGACATATTGATTGTCTTTATTTTCTTCGTTTGCCATAAAAAATCTTCTGTTTAAGGTTAAGGTGGAGAGCAATCGACCCTGACAAATTCCGTTACGGCTGCTTCCTTCCGAACCTGACCGGATTGGCGGATTGTCAGCCCGTTGCCCTCCATAAAAATCTATTACCCAATATCGTCGAAATCCGCTTATTTTTCAAGGAAAAAATTTACAATTAACATGATGATAAATTACATATCCGGAATAACAACATTGTATTGTTTCAAAGAATCTTTAATCATCTGATGTTCTTCTGCGGCCGGAATATATCCGAGCGGTTGATTTTCCGGATTAAGCTGATATCCGTAAATCAGGGTTTGAGCCAAATACTTGTCTTTACCGAAAATTCTCGGAGCCCGATAGTTTTCATCAATAACAATAGTTTCAGAACCTTTACTTTCTGGAGAGAGCAAAAATTTACGAGGAGATTTTTCAATAACCTCATCGCCGTTTTGCCGAACCTCAAGAATATCCAAACTATGTTCGTTTGTTCCGTTTTCAAAGAGACGGAATGCTCCGTTAATGCCGATATAACCATCCGGATTTGTAATCTGCTTATTCAAATCGTTATTTGCGTTTCTGGCTAAAGCGGCAGACAAAGCAATGGCATCATAAGCCAAAGAATAAAGGCTGCTCGGACGCTCTCCGAACAAATCGGCATATTTGTTGGCAAAATAAATGCTGTGTGTTCTGGATAATGACGGATACCAACTGCCGTTTAGGGTTGATTCTTTATTAAGGTTTGTGTTTTCCCACACGGACATCCCTAAAAACTTAACTTTTGGAGAGAAAACATCATAATATCCGAACATGGAAGCGGCAGATTTTAACCTCGGACCGTATTCCGGAATTAAAACTGCATCAAAATCAACATCTCCCATAGTGTCAAGCGTTTGCAACCGTTTCAAAACTTTTGCCGAATTAACATCGCCGTTTTGGGCTTTGTAAGATAGGCTGGAGCGAATTTGATCCAACCGGGATTTTCTTTGCGGATAATCGGTCATAGATTTGAGTATTTCCGAAAAATCGGTGGTGTTTGGCGGATAAAAAGCAATGCGTTTGATTTCGACATTGTTTTTCTGAGCGGCAATAATGGCCGCTTTTGCAACGGCAATACCGGTATTATTGTCCGGAATCAGGAGGGCAAATTTAGAACGTCCGTTTTGAGCCGCATACCCGACAATTCTGTTAACTTGTTCACTGACCAACAAACCCAAGGTATAAATTCCCGGTTGCAAAACATCCTCGGATGTTCCGAAAGCGATAACCGGAACATTTTTGGATGTTGCCTGTTCGGTGATGGCTCGGGTTGATCCGCTCATCAAAGGACCGATAATCAGCTGAGATCTTTGGTTTAAGGCATTTTCCGCGGCAATACGGGCACCGCTCGGTGTGCTTTTAGTATCATAAAACTGCAAAATCATATTTGGATTTTTAACGTCTTCCAAAGCCATCATTGTTGCGTTTTTAAGACCTTGTCCGTGTTTGGCGGCTTCACCGCTTAAAGGCAGTAAAACACCGACGCGAAAATTTGTTGTCGAACCGAAATTAACCTCGCTGATGTCGGAATTAAAAGCATCAAAACCGCTTCGGCTCGAAGAATTTGTCGAACAACCGGCCAAAACCAGACCCAAAAAGAGAATACTAAATTTTTTTAACACTTGCTTTTTGCCCTAAAATATAACAAAGATACTAAATAAATAACAGATTTAAGTTAAAAAAGTCATAATGTAAAGATATAGATACAATGAAAAACGGATTATATGTCATTGCTACGCCGATAGGTAATTTGGGAGATATTTCAGGTCGTGCTTTAGCAACATTGAAAAAAGCAGATATTATCGATTGTGAAGAGACCTAATGATTACATTAGCGTATGTTGTAATTGGCGTGCTCACTCCTATGTGGCTGCA